>JAUNNV010000187.1 GCA_030531335.1 Bacteroidales bacterium | reverse complement strand
TCGAACATCGGACAGGCGGAGAAACGCACACTCCACCCATTAGGCAGTTCGGACGCAAGTCCGGTCTTTTCGGCGACCCGGTCGAGAAGCCAGGTGGCGCCGTACATCCTGTCCACATCATCGGCCTCGTATGCGACACGCCCGCGCTTGCGGTTGCTCTCAAGGTTCTCCAACTCGGACAGGTCCCACTCCTTCGGGAAGATAAGCTTGCTGCGTTCCTCAATGGAAGCATACAGATAAGTCGTATTGGGGTGGAAGCGAAGGTTCTGGTCCAGCGTACCTCAGTGCTTGTGGGTATAGCGTTTCTTCCCATCCTCACCGACGGTGAACGGTTGGGTGGAAGTGTACTAATAGATATCGGGCTATGCAAGAGTTTTGTGATTTATTTTCAATGAATTATGGTCTCTTAGTACAAAAGTTTGAAAAACTCAGAAGGCTATAGCTCCCCGACCCCGGTTGGCAGACAAGCACGACATCGTAATCAAGGAGTGAATCCTATAGCCTCAGGATACACTCCCCGATTTCCTGCCCGGAACCTCCCTTGCGAGAGAGCCGTAAAAAAAAATTGGAGGCCAGTAAAATTTTTTTTGAGCCCAGTACTTCTTGGCCGAGAAAGTCACTATTACCAAGATGCATCCCTCTCACGATACTACATCAACGAGAGTATGGCGTGGGTCATATTCGACCAAGCGTATTTTCCCTTCTCTTCGACCAACCCTTGCCGAAACGAATCCAACCTGTTGTTGTCATAGAAGTCGCACAAGGCATCGGCTATGTCTTGGCTATTGGGGCTGACAACGTAGCCAACTTTCCCATCGGGCACAATTTCGGCCAGTCCTCCTACTCGGGTCACCAGCATTGGCTTTTCGAAATGATAGGCTATTTGTGTCACTCCGCTTTGAGTGGCCGACTTATATGGCTGAACCACCAAATCGGCGGCACCGAAATAATAACGAACCTCTTCATTGGGAACAAAATTTGTCTGCCAAACTATGGCTTCATTGACACCGAGTTCATTGGCAAGTTTCCGATATTTCTCTCCATCTCCATAAAATTCCCCGGCCACGATTAGCTTCACATTTTTCTTGACCAATCCACTCTTTGCAAACGAATCCAACAACCAATCCAATCCTTTGTAATCGCGTATCAAGCCAAAGAAGAGCAGGTAACGGCTATCTTTGTTCAGCCCCAAATGCGACAATGACTCTTCCCTACCGACAGACACTCCAAAATTGTCGTAGAGCGGATGAATGCAACGAACCTTTGGCTTCCGAAAGCCAAGTTGACAAATGTCTTGAATAACGCTATCCGACATGGCCACCACCCCATCCACTGCATTAACAAAATATTTAGCCAAAAGGGAATCGCCAAAATGTCTTTCATGAGGAATGGCATTGTGAAGTACCGATATCACCTTGGAAAAATGATTCCTTCGAGAAAACCAGGCTATCGTGCCCAAGCAGGGAGCCATGAACGGATGCCAAAAACCGATAATCACCAAATCTGGTTTCATCCTACAGATATGTCTTCCTACACTGATCCAATTGAATGGATTACAAGAATTCACCCAACGAGAGATACTCAAGTCACGAGGTGCCGGACTATCGGAGAACTGTGTCTTGCCGGGGAAAAGGAATGATGGGTATTGTAGGGTGAAAGTGAGAATCTCAACATCATGTCCTTCGGACAGGAACTCTCGCGCAAGGCGTTCATTAAAGTTTGCTATTCCTCCTCTGAAAGGATAAGCCGTACCAACAACAATTATTTTCTTTTTCATACGTGAGTTCAATAACGAATCAATCACTTAGAAGCCGTTTTGAAATGTCCCAATTAATCTTTTATAAAATCTTTCCGACTGAAAAGTTCGTTTCTTTTCAGTCACAAATCTTTCATGAAATTTTTTAGCGAACATTTCAAAACAGTTTTTTAATGGCGTTGCAAATTTAATTGTTTTTCTCGGGAAGTCGAAGGACGAAGGTCGAAAGTCGAAGTCCTAAGCTCAATGTCCCGACACAAGGGAATGATCCACCCAGATTAGTTTGCCGGTATCATAGCCCCTATCGGATGCTACAGTTAGGATTTGCTGTAGTATGTCATCCGGGACATCAGGAGTCCTGGATAAAATCCAAAGGTACTTCGAACTTCCAGATCCGACCAAAGCATAGTTGTAATCCTCGCTCAGCATCATTACCCGATAGTCGGAGTAAAATGGGCCGAAGAATGATACGCGCAGAAGTCCTGCAGTATTCGTAAGTTTGGCTTTTCCTGTGGTGATCTTGTCCTTCCCTTTTTTGACTCCGCTGTTCGTGACAGATATCGTGCCGTCGGAGTTGAGCGCATATTGTGCTTTCGCGTGAGTGAGGCCACGTTCGAAACTATGGTCGAAACGTGCGATTTCATACCAAGTTCCAAGATAGCGATTGAGGTTGAGTGCATTGACGGTGGAATTATCAACCTTCTGTCCGCGGCAAAAGCACGAAGCCAAACAAAAAAGCAATGCGAGTGTCATACTCATAAGACCACGACACGACTTTCCGATGCACGGCTCCTTGATGTCCGTCTTCCAGAGGCCGTGTATGTTGCAATATTCATAGACGGCAATGGGTTTATCCTTACACTCGAAGAATACCGCCTCAGGAGCCTGGTCGGGCATGAGGTATTTCACCTGTCCTCCGTGCTCTGTTTCCAAATAAATGAATGCAATATGGTGTTCAGGCATCATCGGATGTGGCAAAGAACCCACCTTGACCTTAATTGTACCATTTTTCTCACATTCGACTACAGGGAGATGTTTTTCCTTCGCAGAATCGTTGGTGGAAGGAATGAGTTCCTGCATCTGTTGACCGCAACAGAAAACGTTTACGCCGCTATCAACGAATTTCGATACGA
>JAUNNV010000186.1 GCA_030531335.1 Bacteroidales bacterium | reverse complement strand
TGTCGCTGAAAGCCGCAGGAATGTCATTGGATCAGATAGCGCGGATAACCGGGTTAGACGAAGCCGACCTGCAATGAAAGCCCTGCCGGATGGATCGAACTGACAAATCACGCAAACGAAACGCGACACGAACCAGGTGTATGAGGGAAGTTTATCGAAGCAAATGAAAATGAAAACGACATACATCAAACCAGCATCCGTACTGCTTGCAGCCCTTGCCATGACATCACAGCTTGCCGTCTATGCGACAGGAATAATCGACACCTTTCCAATGTATGCGGATGGCGGCTACTATCAAAACCCCGTGATAGCCGTATCCACACCCGACCCCACGGCCATCCGTGCCCGCGATGGCTTCTTCTACCTGTATGCCACTGAGGACATCCCCAACACTCCCATCTACCGATCGGCCGACCTGGTGGACTGGGAACTTGTGGGTACGGCCTTCACGCGCGAGTCGCGCCCACAGTGGAATCCCAAAGGAAAGCTTTGGGCACCCGACATCAACTATGTCAACGGCAAATACGTGCTCTACTATGCCAAATCCACCTGGGGTGGCGAATGGGATTGTGGCATCGGTGTGGCTACCGCCAACCAGCCGCAAGGCCCCTTCACCGACCACGGAGCCTTGTTCGTTTCCAAGGAAATCAAGGTTCGTAACTCCATCGATGCTGAAATGGTGCAATACGAGGGCCACAACTACCTGTTCTGGGGTTCGTTTCACGGCATCTACGGTGTGGAACTAACTGCCGACGGCCTTCGAGTGAAGGAAGGAGCCACACCGCAAAAGGTGGCGGGCGACTTCATGGAAGGCACATACATCCACCATCGCGGCGACTACTGGTACTTGTTCGGGTCGGCAGGCACTTGTTGCGACGGAGAGCGCAGCACTTATCATGTCATCGTGGGGCGTTCGAGCTCGCTCTTCGGCCCCTACCTCGACAAGGAGGGACGCTCGCTGCTCGACAACCACTACACCACGGTGCTGCACCGCAGCGACGAGGTGATAGGCCCTGGACATAACGGCGAGATATTCACCGACGACGAAGGCGCGGACTGGATGCTCTATCATGGCTTCAGCGCCAAGGATCCTCATAAGGGTCGTCTCGTGTGGCTCGACCGTGTGGAATGGATCGACGGATGGCCGCACATCGCCAACAACCGTCCCTCCACGGTGTCTGAACGTCCTAAGTTTGGAAACATCCTGCTGGCCGACCCTACCGTGTTCTTTGAGGACGGCACCTATTACCTCTACGGCACAGGTGGCATGAGGGGACACGCCGGCGACGGATTCGAGGTGTATCGGTCGGCCGACATGACACATTGGGAAGGCCCATGCGGACGCGACGACGGCTTCTGCCTGAAGAAGAGCACGCAAAACTGGGGGACGGCCGGCTTCTGGGCACCCCAGGTGTTCAAGCACGACGGCAGGTATTATTTCATCTACACGGCCAACGAGCAGATAGCGGTGGCCACGAGCGACTCGCCCTTGGGCCCGTTCGTGCAGGAAACGCCCGCACACATTCCGTGCGACCTGCGGCAAATCGATCCCTTTGTGTGTTTCGAGGGGAAGAAAGCCTACCTCTATCACGTCCGCTTGCAGGATGGCAACCGCATCTTCGTGTCGGAAATGAGCAAGGACCTGCATTCGCTGCGCGAAAACACCACCCGCCCATGCGTGTGGGCCGAAGAAGGCTGGGAGAACGCCGCCAAGGCACCCTGGGGCGTGTGCGAAGGGCCTACCGTGGTGAAAATGGACAAGACTTACTATCTGTTCTATTCGTGCAACGATTACCGCCATCCGGGCTATGCCGTGGGATACGCCACGTCGAAGTCGCCACTTGGTCCATGGCAAAAGCACGGCGAGCCCATCATCATCCGCGACGTGATAGGAGCCAACGGAACGGGGCACGGCGACCTGTTCCAGAACGCCCAAGGAGAGTGGCAGTATGTGTTCCATACGCATTTCTCGCCTTCGCAGGTGTCGCCGCGCAAGACCGCCGTTGTCACCCTCGACTTCGATGGCCACGACTTCCACCTCCGCGAGGGTTCGTTCCGTTACCTCAAGTTAGGAGAAGTCAACAGACAACCTTAAATTTCCGATTACATTCTGCCGGAATTCTTTTGCAATACCGCTGAGAAGCGGCACCTTTGTAGGCGCAATTGCGAATCGAGCAGACAATTAACCGACATGATGACAGACAAAATATCCATGTGTAATAATGAAAGATACGACAAGGATGTCCGAAACAGTTTGTGCCACATGCGCAACATCGATGCTTCGGATTACTGGAAGACGGCACAGGAATGCAACGTTGCGTGCAACGGAGGAATGAACTGGCACAGCGGGTCGGAGGATTTTGCCAAATTACTCAAAGGAGTAGGCATCCCCGAAGAGTATGCTTACAAGTCATATCCTATGAAGTTGTTCTTCGATGCGGGTGTATGCTTTGTCAACTCATCCGACCGTCCCTGCGATGGGGGAACTTATTATCCTTTCGAATGTATGCAGATAGGCGTTACCTGCAAAGGTGCATCTGACACCGAAGGGTATGAATGGTGGCCCGAAGAGAGGCTGACGCGCGAGCAGGCTCTTCTGGCGATGACAATCAACGGAGCATATCTTGTGCATGCGGGAAACGAAAGGGGAAGTATCGCGAAAGGCAAATTGGCCGATTTCCTTGTAAAAACAGTTATGTAGCCATTACATCCGTGGGAAAATGTTGTAATTTTGTGTCTGAATCAGTAGGAATAACTTGCAATGCTTAAAAAGAAGGTTGATCAGGATCCTGAAAAATGGTGTTCCCTGGAGAGTAAGAAAGCCTTATTTGCCGAAGGCGTGCGCCTGGTTGGAAAAACCACATTGATTGTATGCATTGCCGTCTCGCTGCTTGCCTGTCAGAA
>JAUNNV010000185.1 GCA_030531335.1 Bacteroidales bacterium | reverse complement strand
AATGGCACTCGAATTGCATGGCAAGAGTGCGGAGGGAACAATTTTCAGGAGCGTTTTGGATTATTATGAGAAATCGTTGTGGGGACTCACTACGATATCGAACACAGAACGGACGAAAATACAGCAAACCCTCGACGAGGTGGCGAAAAACGATAGACGGACACTTCTGCATGGCGACTTTCATTTTGGCAACGTCATAACCGATGGGGAAACCGATTATTTCATCGACCTCGGCGCATTTGCATACGGCAATCCTGATTTCGATAACTCCATGTGCTATTTCGTCTGCAATTTGGCAACTGACGAGTGGTTGAAAAACGAATATCATGTGACACGCGCCGATGCAAGTCGTTTCTGGTTGATATATAAGCAAACTTATTATGGAAGTGACTGTCCGACCGATGAACAACTCCGAAAGAGGTATATGCCTTACTTGCTCATCCGCACCGTATTCTTTGAGCGCGACAAGGGTAACAACGAATTGCTGAGGTATTTCAGGAACCTTATCCTTGCTGAGATGGAAGGGCAGGGATGATAGGAAACACTCGTTTTCTCAAAACAGTTTCTAAAAAATATGGGTCGTATCAAGAAATTGACACGACCCATAATCAATAATACGGCTTCCTCTTAATCAATCAAGGCTTTGTGGCCTCTGGGTGCTTTTCACGCCAGTTAGGGTTGCGTGTACCGCCACCGAAGTGAACAGTCATGTCGGCACGCTTGTTGGCTCCGAACTCATAATCCTTGCCAGGCAATATGGCATTGAGCACAATGCCTACAACAGCAGCTACTGCCAATCCGCTGAGTGAAGTGAATCCAATGGAGATGGCATCGTTGGCACCATACTTGATACCAATGGCCAACACCAGAATGACAGCGGCGATAATGAGGTTTCTCGAAATAGTCAAATCGACCTTGTTGTCAACGACATTCCTGACACCAATGGCCGAAATCATACCGTAAAGAATCAGTGAGACACCACCGATAGTAGCGGCGGGCATGACTTGAATAAGTGCTGAGAATTTAGGACAGAACGACAGGATGATGGCAAACACGGCAGCAATGCGAATGACACGTGGGTCGAACACTTTGGTGATGTTCAGCACACCAGTGTTCTCGCCGTATGTCGTGTTGGCAGGAGCACCAAACAAGGAAGCGAGCGCAGTGGCCAAACCATCGCCCATGAGGGTGCGGTGCAAACCTGGTTTCTCTAAGAAGTTCGTGCCCACCGTCGAGGAAATGGCACACATGTCGCCGATATGCTCAATCATGGTGGCAAGTGAGATAGGCACAATCGCAATGACAGCCGCAATCACCAAGCTCCAGTTGGGATTACTGAATACTGAAAACGCCGTGTTCTCCCACTCGAATGGTACGCCTAACCATGCGGCATTGCCGACTGGTGAGAAATCCACCAGTCCAAAACATGCCGCAACAATATATGAGCCCACGACACCTAACAAAACGGGAATGATTTTCACCATTCCCTTGCCCCAAATATTACAACCAATGATAATTGCCAATGCTACGAGAGCAATCCACCAGTTTTGGTCGCAATTTTGAATGGCTGAGCCTGAAAGGGTCAAGCCAATGGAAATGATGATGGGACCGGTAACGATAGGAGGGAAATAGCGCATGACTCTTTGAGTCCCAAAAGCCGCAAACAGGCCAGCAAGAACGAAATAGACCAAACCTGCACAGAATACGCCCAAGCAAGCGTAGGGGAGCGATTCCTGCAAGCTGAGTCCGTATGCCTCTGATGCGCCCAATTGGGTGATTGCGGCATAACCACCGATAAAGGCAAACGAAGAACCTAAGAATGCTGGTACCTTCATCTTTGTCAGTGCGTGGAAAAGGAGAGTGCCTAATCCTGCGAACAACAAGGTCGCCGACACCGAAAGACCTGTAATGGCGGGAACAAGAACTGTCGCTCCGAACATGGCAAACATGTGTTGGAGGCCAAGCGTGAGCATTTTCCCTTTGCCAAGAGACCTGGCATCGTAGATTGGCTCGTTTGAAATGTTTTGTTTCATAGGGTTTATTTATTAATTAATAAGGTTTTTAATAAATCGTGCAAAGGTAATTCATTTTTCCTTTCCACAAAACAACTTGTGCTTTTTTCTGCTTGGATAGTCACTTCTTCGACAAAAATGGCACGTTAACATTGCATTTTCACGATGAAAGACATTAAAACAATAAAAATGGTGACGACACGCATAGGTCATCATCGGTTTCAGCGGAAAAAAGAACTATCTTTGCGGCGCTAATAATGAAATCATCGTTAATCATCATAACCAATATAAAAACCTAATTATTATGACAATTGACAAATTCAACTTTGCCGGAAAGAAGGCAATTGTACGTGTGGATTTCAACGTGCCACTGGATGAAAATGGTAAGATTACAGACGACACCCGTATTCGCGGAGCTCTTCCCACGCTGAAGAAAGTTCTCGACGATGGCGGATCGCTCATTATCATGTCGCACATGGGTAAGCCCAAAGGCAAGGTGAACATGAAAATGTCGTTGGAACAGATTGTCGATGCTGTGTCTGATAAATTAGGTGTTGCCGTGAAGTTCGCACCCGATTGTGCCAAGGCCAGCGATGCGGCTGCCGCATTGAAGCCGGGTGAAGTGCTTTTGCTTGAGAATCTTCGTTTCTACCCAGAGGAGGAAGGCAAGCCCGTCGGCATTGAGAAGGACGACCCAGCATACGATGCAGCCAAAAAGGCCATGAAGGCAAGCCAAAAGGAATTTGCCAAGACGTTGGCAAGCTATGCCGACTGCTACATCAACGACGCTTTTGGAACTGCACATCGCAAACACGCTTCCACTGCTGTCATTGCCGATTACTTTAATGAAGACAACAAAATGTTGGGCTTGCTCATGGAGCAAGAGGTGAAAGCCGTTGACAATGTGCTGA
>JAUNNV010000184.1 GCA_030531335.1 Bacteroidales bacterium | reverse complement strand
GCAGTACGGCGGCCCAAAGTGGTCGTGGCACTTGAATCAGGGTAATACGTATCTGTAACGAATAGTATATGTTTCATACTTCAATCAGATATGATAAGTATTTTCAAATGGGCAGATGTTAAAACAGTCAAGGATGACCTTACCTTTGAGTTTGGACATATTCTGCTTTATATGGTCGTGCTTCACCATAATCACTACCATATCCACCCCATCCAGAAACTCATCGAAGTCAAGCACCTGATTCTTCACAATATCCTTATCGGTAAAGAACGGGTCGAAGCTCTTGAGCGGACGGGCAAGATGCCTCTCCTGGCACTCAAGCATCTGGAGAGTAGGCGATTCACGGATGTCATCCACGTTTTCCTTATAGGTGATGCCGTAAAGGCCTACTCTGCGGTTATCAGTAATGCCGTTCTCTTCCATAATCTCATAGATACGGTTGAGCACGAACTGCGGCTGGCTGTCGTTGGTGCGCATACTCTCGTCGATCACCTTGGCAAGTGAAGGATAGTCGCCCACAAGGAACCAGGGGTCAACGCTGATGCAGTGGCCGCCTACACCGGGACCGGGCTGAAGAATGTTCACACGGGGGTGCATATTGCAAATCTTGATAATCTCATAGACATCCATATTGTCGTGACGGCAAATGCGGGCAAGTTCATTGGCGAATGCGATGTTCACAGCACGGAAGGTGTTCTCCACAACCTTGGTCATCTCGGCTGTGCGGATGTCGGTAACCACTATCTCGCCCTGGCAGAATGAGGCGTAATACTTCTTGACCTTCTCGCCTATCTCGCGGCTGTCGGCTCCAATAGTGCGGTTGTTGTGCAGCAGTTCATACACCATATTACCGGGGATGATGCGCTCGGGAGCGTGAACAAGGTTTATGTCCTCACCTATCTTGAAGCCGTTCGCCTCGATTACGGGACGGACGAACTTGTCCATCGTGCCGGGGCTGACGGTTGACTCCACAACCACTGTCGCGCCCTTGGGGCATACCCTCATCACTTCCTTGACGGCTGCCACAACATAGCAGGCATCTACCTTCTTGGAGAACTTGTCGTAAGGAGTAGGAACAGAGACGATATACATATCGGTCTTCTGATATTCGGTGGTGAACTTGATGCCAGCTTTTACAGCATCATTGAAGAGTTCGTCCAGACCGTCCTCCTTGAAGGTGGTCTTGCCTGCATTGAGGGTGGCTACAAGTTCTTTGTTGTAATCGGTGCCGATGACTTCGACACCATGACTTGCCATCATAAGGGCAGTGGGGAGGCCAATATAGCCTAAACCAATTACGTTTATCATTGTCTAAATGCATTAACGATTCTTTCGCAGGCGTGGCCGTCCCCGTAAGGATTTACAGCCTGACTCATCTTGTCATAATATGCTTTGTCTTCTATGAGTTTTGACACCTCTGAAACTATCAGGTCGTGGTCGGCACCCACGAGTTTGACGGTTCCGGCACTGAGTGCCTCGGGGCGTTCGGTAGTGTTACGCATCACGAGCACCGGCTTTCCGAGTCCGGGAGCTTCTTCTTGTATTCCGCCCGAGTCGGTAAGAACAATTGTGGATTTCTCCATCAGGTAAATGAACTCAACGTATTGAAGAGGCTCAATGAAAAAGAAGTTCTTATATATAGAAAGATTTTGGCCAAAGACCTGATGAATCGGTTTGCGCACATTCGGATTCAAGTGCATCGGGTAAACGAAATCCACATCGGGATATTTCTCGCTGAGGTCTTTCATTGCAGTAACCATACTGATGAAACCGTCGCCGAAGTTCTCGCGCCTGTGGCCGGTGATCAGGACAAGCTTGCGCTTGCTATCGGTTGGTGAGACTGTCGAACCAAGTCTTGTGACATCATAGCCTGCGGTTTTGAGCACTTGAATCTGTTCTTCGGCAAGGGCATTGTCGGATTTGAGCTTTTCAACAACAAGGTGGAGGGCGTCGATTACTGTATTGCCTGTAACAAATATGTGTCCGCGAACCTTCTCATTCTTCAGATTCTGTTCTCCTGTAGATGTAGGGCAGAAGTTGTAATCTGTTATACGGTCCGTCACCTGACGGTTCATTTCTTCAGGCCATGGACTATACATATTGTATGTTCTCAAGCCTGCCTCTACATGCCCTATCGGTATCTGCTGATAGAAAGCCGCCATTGCAGCTGCCATAGAGGTAGTGGTATCTCCGTGAACCAGCACCACATCTGGTTCGCACTCCTTGAACACGTCACGCATTCCGATGAGCACCCTACAGGTGACATCGGTCAAGTCCTGTCCCTGCTTCATGATGTTCAGATCATAATCGGGTGTCACCTCAAATATCTTGAGAACCTGGTCGAGCATCTCACGGTGCTGACCAGTTACACATACTATTGTCTCGAAGTCCTCGGGAAACTTCTGGAACTCCTTCACGAGAGGGCACATCTTGATTGCCTCAGGCCGCGTTCCGAACACCAGCATTATCTTCTTCATTTTCTCAACTTATTTTTAAGTCTTGCCAATGTACAGTAGCAAAGCGAAGCGGCATCTAACCACAGAGCATTGCTTAGAGCGAATGCAGGAAGGGAAAGAACAGTCTCACCGACCTTGAAAACGGTCAAGCCGGTATGTCTGTCAAGTTGGTCGCTATGGCTGCTGAGGAAACTATTGTTTCGCGAAATCAGTTTTTTGAACCTTGCATGCTTTTCCCTGATGTTTCCGCCACGCAATATGACATCCTGAACCACAATGCCAATCAGAAAGTAATAGATATTGCTCAGCTGTTCTCTGATACTCAACCCTACGGTTCTGCATTCCTCTATCAGACTGTCCGTTATTATTTCAAAGCCCTCCTGCAAGGGTTTGTCTTTTCTTTGTACTCTTGAACCGGCACGCATCCTATGGAACAGCAGCGATTCGCGACAGACACAATAAGTGGGGCAATGAAGGACCG
>JAUNNV010000050.1 GCA_030531335.1 Bacteroidales bacterium | reverse complement strand
ACCTCATCATGCCTCCTCCTACCAACGAGTGGATGAGTACGGAATGGCTCGACTTGGTGGAGTTTGCCATCCGGGAGGCCCAGCGGTTGGAACTCAAGGTGACACTCAACATAGCCAATCATGGCGGCTCCTGTCGAGGAGCATGGCTCACGGGGCCGGATGCCCCCAAGACATTGGTGTATCAGTCGTTTCCCATGCCTTCGGGCAAAGTGTTCACTTACAAGCTGACTCAACCCGAATTGCCTTACGCTCAAGACATAGCCTTGTTTGCCGTCCGTTACGAGGGTCCTCGGCAATCCGGAAATGAGGACTGGCTTAATGCCGGCGACGGCACCCACACCATGCTTGCTTCCTCGGGAGCGAAGATTGGGGCGAATCGCGAGGGCAACATTGTCTGTGCCACCGAGGTAAGGGAATTGACAGGAACTGTCAGCCCAGAAGGCATCCTCTCGTTCGACGTGCCCGATGGCAACTGGATGCTTTTACGTTTTGCCTCCACCGTCATCCCTGGTTTCGAATACGATGTGGATATACTCGACCCGAAGGCAGTCACCCGTCATCTCAACCGTATTACAAGCCGTCTGAAACAACGTGTGGGCAATTTGTTCGGCTCTACAGTCACCCACCTCTATTGTGTAAGCTGGGAGGGGTCTGTGCCCACATGGTCGCCACAGTTTGAAAGCGATTTCCGAAAGTTCACAGGCATCGACCTCCATCCATTGTTGCCCATGTTGGCTGGCTATGAGATAGGTCATGCAGGTACTTTCGATGAGTTCATGACCCACTACCGCAGGGCTCGCAACGACATGTTCCGTGAAAATTTCTATGGCACCGTTCGTGATGTGGCACATGCCAACGGACTGGAAATTTTTGCTGAGTCAGGTGGGCCGTGGCAACGCAAGCCCGCCATATTCCTCGAAGCCGATCAACAAGAGTATCTAAGCCTCACCGATATGCCCCAAGGCGAATTCTGGTACAAGTTTACCGATGGAGACACGAACAAGACCCACCTCAGAGGCACTGCCGCCACCGCCCATACCTATGGCAAGCTCCGAGCTTCAGCCGAAGCATTCACCCACATGACCTACCACTGGAGTGTTTATCCATACGTGCTGAAACGCCTGGGCGATGAAGCCTTCATCGATGGCATCAACCATTTCGTTTGGCACACTTTCAGCAGCTCGCCCGAAAGGTATGGAGCACCAGGCATAGAATATTTTGCCGGCTCGCACATCAACAACAACGTGACGTGGCAACGTGATGCCGGTGACTTTATCCGTTACCTGTCGCGTTGTCAACTAATGTTGCAACAAGGCCTGCCCGTAGCCGATCTGGCTGTGTGGGTGGGCAATCGGGCCTATCAACATTGGGGACACTATCGCGAACATCCTTACGATGGCTCCACGTTGCAGTTGCCCAAAGGTTATCCTTATGACGTGATGAACACCGATGTGCTACTACATCGGGCTCAAGCCGTTGATGGCCGGATAGTATTGCCCGATGGCATGAGCTATGGGGCACTCATCGTCAATCCAGAGGAAGGAAGCGAGAGCCCAGAAGCCTTGCGGAAGATAAGTGAGCTCGAAGCTGCTGGAGTGCCGGTAATCCGCGACTTGCTTCATCCTCAGCCTCCATTCTTGCCCGATACTGAAGGACGTTTCGCAGCTATTCATCGCACGGCAGACGATGTTGATATTTACTTCGTTGTGGGCGAGGGTGAAGGAAAAATGACATTCCGAAGCCAAGCCCCCGATGTACAGGTGTGGGATGCCGTCAGTGGGCAACGCTACGCGGTACAAACTGTCAGCACAGATGACGGACGCACCCAGTTGACACTCAACTTGCCTTCACATGGATCGGCCTTCGTAGTGTTCAATGCAGGGGACATCGTCGGTATGCCTCGCCCCAAGCAGGCCGCCAGTACATTGCAAGGCCCATGGAACGTGTCGTTTGCCTACCACAAGCTCATCAAGGCGATTCCACCCCAACCGCGAGTCTGGCAGAAACTTCACGACCTTACTCTCGACAGCGACACGCTGGTGAACTATTTTTCAGGAACCACAACACTATCCACCACTTTCACACTCGATACTATCGACAAGGTGCAAACACTGTCGCTGGGAAATGTTGTAGGTGGTACAGCCCGTGTTCTGGTAAATGGCATAGACTGTGGGGTGGCCTGGACTGCGCCTTGGCATGTCGATATAAGCACCGCGCTCAAGGTCGGTAAGAACACACTCGACATAGAGTTCTCCAACTGTTGGCAAAATCGACTTATTGGCGATTGCAAACTGCCACCAAGCGAACGGGTCACTTCAAGCAACCTACACTATATGCAAGGGCATCGCGCCATCATGCCTTGGGGATGGAGCCCTACCATCTACTCTGGCTACACCGACACCGACCCACTCATGCCGAATGGTGTGCTTGGTCCTATCACTCTGCTGCAATAATAAGGTAAGTACTACTTTGGATAATTATTTTAGGCTGGAAACACACAAATCGGAAAGATTTTCATAATTTTGTGACCTAACAATCATTTTCCACAAAAACATGTTACAGACAATCCTGATAAAAAACGTGTTGCTCAATAGGATAAAACCTGTTACGAGCAAAGCCAACGGAAACACGACCAACATCCTGATAGAGGGAAACCGATTCAAGAACCTGCACGCCGCACCTGACACCAAGGCCGACATCACCATCGATGGCAGCGACATGGCCATCCTTCCCCCATTCTACAATCTGCACACTCATGCGGCCATGGACATTTTGCGTGGTTACGCCGATGACATGCCCCTGTTCGAATGGCTCAACGAACACATTTGGCCTTTCGAGGCAAAACTGAAGCCCGACGACATTTATTGGGGCACACGGCTTGCCATCCTCGAGATGATAAAATCGGGAACGGTCTTTTTCAATGATATGTATTTCGAAATCGACGAGACAATTCGTGCCGTGGAAGAAATGGGTGTGCGTGCCGCTATCGGGGTGACGATGATGGAAAACCACCAGCTTGCCGTTCGTGAGGAGAAGTTCGACCTGTTGCGCAATTGGAGTGACAACGACCATCGGCGTGTGATGCTGACCACAGCCCCACACGCCATCTACACCTGTGGCGAACAGCTGCTGCGCGACTGTGCCCGATTGGCTGCCGAAACAAATACCCACCTGCACATACACGTCAGCGAGACGGAGCAGGAAGTGACTGACTGCCTGAAGGCACACGATACCACACCGGTGAGATACCTTGATAGAATCGGCCTGCTTGGCCCCAACGTCGTTGCCGCTCACGTAGTCCATGTAGATAAGGAGGAGATACAGATACTGAAACGACGTGGGGTGACAGTGGTACACAATCCGTGTTCGAACATGAAGCTGGCATCAGGCATCTTCCATTTCGCCGACATGATGGCCGAAGGCATTAACGTAGCCATGGGTACGGATGGGAGTTCGTCGAACAACAACCTCGACATGCGCGAGGAAATGAAAATGGCCACCATGCTCGCCAAAGTCAGCACTGGCGACCCCACTTGCCTGTCGGCACAAACTGTACTCGACTGGGCAACGGTGAACGGAGCGCGCGCCTTTGGCATCGATGCCGGAGTGATAGCCGAAGGCAAATTGGCCGATGCTTTGCTCGTTAGTCTCAACCACGAGCGGATGGTGCCTTGCTACAACCTTACATCGAACTGGGTGTATGCAACCGACTCCTCGTGCATCGACACCGTAATCTGCGATGGACGCATCATCATGCAACACCGACATGTGGATGGAGAGGAAGACATCATCAATGAAATAAGGAAACGTTATAAATAGTAAATACCATTTAGCATTTACCATTTAGCTATTTATCTGTGTTTGAATATTGTTAAATATGGATAATAAATGAAAAAACAGTAAATAGTAAATGATTAAATAGTAAATAGCAGTACACCCTATGGGAATCGAACCCATATCGTCGGAACCGGAATCCGATATTCTATCCATTGAACTAAAGGTGCATCCGATTTTGATGCCGCAAAGATACAACAACATACAAGACAAAACAAATTTTCGCAACGAAAAATGAGCAAACTTATCAAACCCACTGGCTACGACACGATTTTGGACCTTCACCAAACAGAGATAGGCATCAAGTTGATCAAGGACTTCTTCCAGCAGAACCTGTCGTCGGAGCTGCGCCTGCGTCGCGTCACGGCTCCGCTGTTCGTGCTACAAGGATTAGGACTCAACGACGACCTGAACGGAGTGGAACGGGCCGTGACATTCCCCATCAAGGACTTGGGCGACTGCAAGGCGGAAGTGGTACACTCGTTGGCCAAGTGGAAACGCGTCACCCTGGCCGAATACGACATCGAGCCCGGTTATGGCATCTACACCGACATGAACGCCATCCGTGCCGACGAGGAATTAGACAACCTACACTCGCTCTACGTCGATCAGTGGGACTGGGAGCGCGTGATTACGCGCGAACAGCGCAACGTGGATTTCCTGAAAGAAATCGTGACGCGCATCTATGCAGCCATCGTGCGCACGGAATTCATGGTCTATGAGTCGTTTCCACAAATAAAGCCTACCCTACCCTCGCCACGCCAACTCAAGTTCATCCACGCCGAGCAACTCCGCCGGCTCTATCCCGATGCCACGCCCAAGGAGCGCGAGGACCGGATTTGCAAAGAGCACGGAGCGGTGTTCGTCATAGGCATTGGATGTCCGTTGGGCGACGGCAAGCCCCACGACGGACGGGCTCCCGACTACGACGACTACACCACCCTCGGCCCCGATGGCCTGCCGGGGCTGAACGGCGACCTGCTGCTTTGGAACGACATAATTGGCCACAGCATGGAACTATCGTCGATGGGAATACGCGTGGACAAGCACGTCCTGCTGACCCAACTCCAACAGTCGGGGCAGACCCCACGCGCCCAGTTGTATTTCCACCGGCTGCTACTCTCCGACAAGCTGCCGCTCTCGATCGGCGGCGGCATCGGGCAGAGCCGCCTCTGCATGTTCTATCTGCGCAAGGCTCACATCGGCGAGATACAAGCATCCATCTGGTCGGAACAGATGCGCCGTGAGTGCCTGGAAGCAAACATACACTTGATATAAGGGAGGCACACACAACATGAATGTGAACATCGAAAAAAGCTGGAAGGAACAGTTGCAGGCAGAGTTTGAGAAACCCTATTTCGCCCGACTTACCGAGTTTGTACGCAAGGAATACGCCGAAGGCCCCTGTTTCCCTCCTGGACGACTCATCTTCAATGCCTTCGACCTTTGTCCGTTCCACAAGGTGAAAGTGGTCATCATCGGACAAGACCCATACCACGGTCCAGGACAAGCGCACGGACTGTGCTTTTCCGTGGCCGACGGAGTGCCCTTCCCACCATCGCTGCAAAACATCTTCAAGGAAATCCAAGTCGACCAAGGAACACCCATGCCTACCACCGGCAACCTTACCCGTTGGGCGCAGCAAGGAGTGTTGCTGCTCAATGCCACCCTAACGGTGAGGGCGCACCAAGCCGGTTCGCACCAAGGCTGTGGATGGGAAGAATTTACCGATGCCGCCATCCGTGTGCTTGCCGAACGACGCGACCATTTGGTGTTCATACTGTGGGGGGCGTATGCCCAGAAAAAGGGAGCATTCATCGACCGCACCCATCACCTGGTGCTTTCGTCGGCACATCCATCGCCCCTGTCTGCATGGCACGGATTTTTTGGCAACCACCATTTCACGCTTACCAACGACTACCTGCTGCAACACGGCGAGACACCCATCGCATGGTAACTTTTCGTTTTCTCAATCATTGCTTCCCATTATGACTCACAACCTCATTCATTCCGTTTTCATGTTGTTCCTCGTTGCCTGCTGTGCAACCAGCTGCAATCCTCGTTCCACAAATCACGGCTACGATGTGTATCTACTTATCGGCCAGTCGAACATGGCCGGACGCGGCACAATGCTCGAAAGCGACACTACAGAAGCCTTTCCTGGAGTGTATCTGCTCAATGACGATGACAAGCCTACCCCTGCCCGCAACCCGCTCAACCAGTACTCAACCATACGCAAAAACATCAAGATGCAACAGATTTGTCCGGGTACGGCATTCTCGCAGACACTTGCCCAACACACCCACCGCGACATCCTGCTGGTGGTCAACGCCAAAGGAGGAACGGCACTCAACGAATGGATGCCCGGCACCAAGTTTTTCAACGAAGCCGTGCGCCGAGGGAAGGAAGCCATGAAGTTTGGCACACTGAAAGGCATTCTGTGGCATCAGGGCTGTGCCGACAGCTCCCCTGCAAAAACGGCCACCTATCTGGAACGCCTCTCCACGATGGTCGATTCACTGCGCACCAATTTAGGAGTGACCGATGAAGTGCCTTTCATCGCAGGCGAACTGGCCCATTGGCGTTGTTCGTCTGTCACGTTCAACGACTCGATACACCACATCGACCGTTACATTCCCAACAGCAGCTGGGTATCGGCCGAAGGCTGCACATGGCTCAAGGACTCCATCGACCCTCATTTCAGTCGCGAAGGACAGCTGTTGCTTGGTCGGCGTTATGCCGAGAAGCTTTTGGAACACTTCTCCGCACAGTAAAACCGTTCGCCTTACACGGCTACGTTGTTCATGGTTTTTCCCACCAGAAAAGCCTTCACGTTGTCCAAGGCAACCGACATAAGTCGTTTGCGAGCCTCAAAAGTAGCCCATGCTATGTGGGGTGTAATGTAACAGTTCTTGGCCGTCAGCAATGGGTTGTCGGGTTTGGGTGGCTCTGTGCCCAGTACATCCACGGCAGCCGCCATGATGAGATTGCCGTTGAGCGCGTCGGCCAAATCCTGTTCGTTCACGAGTCCACCGCGTGCGGTGTTGATAAGGATTGCGCTCCGTTTCATCAAGGCCAACCGACGAGCATCCACTAACCCCTGCGTATCCTTTGTCAGCGGACAATGTAGTGACACCACATCGCATTGGCGGAAAATGTCGTCAATCTCCAATTTGGTGACTCCATCCGGCAGATAACTGTAAGGCTTCGACGAATATACATATACCTTCATGCCCAAAGCCTGGGCAATGGCTGCGGTGGCCTGTCCGGTGTTGCCCATGCCGACGATTCCCATTTTCTTTCCTGCCAGCTCTATCAGGGGAGTGTCGGCATAGCTGAAATCCCCACACGCACTCCAGTGTCCATTGCGGTTTTTTTCGGCATAATGGGCCACGTGGTTTGTTATATTGAGGAGGTGGGCAAACACAAGTTGCGCCACGCTTTGGGTGCTATAGGCAGGCACGTTTGTCACCACTATCCCATGAGCCTTTGCGCAAGCCACATCCACCACGTTGTAGCCCGTGGCAAGAACACCAATATACTTCAACTTGGGACTGTTCTTGATTATTTCGTTGGAAAGCACTGTCTTGTTCGTAATGACCACTTGCGCATCCTTTATTCTGGGCAGAACCTCCTCTTGGGGAGTTCGTGGATATATAATCAGATGGCCAAGCTGTTCGAAATCGGTCCATGACAGATCGTTTTGGCTCAAACAAAACCCATCCAACACAACAATGTTAAGTGACGTACAACTCATAGTCTTTTCTTTATTATTTGTCACAAATATACGCCAAAAAATCCACATCAATCCAAAATTACTTTTTTTTTCCTAAAGTATCGACAAAAAAAACTAATTTTGCCAATAATAACTACGATGGAGTTGAATACAAGTCCAAGCCTGTTGGGAGCATAGTCCCGAACGCTTCCTTCGATTGGCTCAGGATAAGTGTGCTTGGACTATGCTGAGGCGAAAGGAGAAACTGTACAAAGCAAAACGTGTTGTATTTCTTAGGATAATTGTTAAATTCGTGCACAAAAAACAAGGTTATGAGAAAATTCATATTCTGTAGTCTGTTCCTTGGGGCTTGCCTGATGGGCAAGGCTCAAGTCGATGACTTGCATACTCGAATAGAGAAAGGTGTTGATTCTGTCCGGCAACTTTGGCTGGCAAAAGAATATCAGGATGCATTCGTCCTATGTTTTGGGCTGGAGCGTGCCATATCGCAGTACGAAACAGAAAATAAAGTTCGTTTGCCAGAACTTCATTACAAGACCAACAAACAAATTTTTATTATGTATTTGAACTCTTCGCGTGCTGGCAACCCGAAGTGTTCAGTCTATTTTGCGAAAATGGAGCAAATAGCGGATGAGTTGCATGACGAAGAAATCTGTTTGGACTTCCTGCGTTCAGTCACACCCTATTATCAGAAATTTGGCGGATCGGACAAGGCAGACGGATATTATCGGAATTGGATGGCAAGAAAAATGGGAGGGGAAGACAGTGTAATGGCTGAGAACGTGTATCTCAAGATATTGACACTGGCGGAAAACAACGAAATAGCCTTACTTCCGACTACGTTGAAGGAATATCACAAACAGATTCAGGATTCGTTGCGCAAGGCTCACGAACCTGTGATGACACAACCACAACGAACCGAACCTGAAAAAGAGGAACAAAGGCTTGAAGAAGTCGGCGAAAGGACAGGCCTAATCGAAGACCTGGCAATCGTTGTTCTGGCAATCCTTACAATAACTAGTGGTTCCTTTTTGTATGTCCTTTTCGGAAAGTATCGTGCAAGTGTTGGCAATATCCAAAAATCAAATGATGAACTGAAATGTTACATTGAAAGGAATACCCACCGTAATGATTCCTTTTATAGTATTTGTGGGTGGATGGATTCCATTCTCGGCAAAATAGAGCGCAATTTGTCGATTGACATACTCTCGCCCGATTTGGCTACGGATATTCGAGTGTTACAACCGATAGTGAAAAGCATCCAAGAATACATGAAGTTGGACAACGACCGCGAAAACATGTATGAGCGAAGATTGCAAAAAATCCTTCCGATATGCCAACGAGCCATCGACGACACCCGCCCGTTTCTTCAGTGTGGGGTTGAACTGAAAATATCAGTTCCCAATCAATCATTACCGATTTATGAGGAAGGACTTCATCGCGTGCTTTCCCATCTGCTTATCAATGCGGCACTAAACACTTCGCAAGGAAAAATCACAATCGAATTCAAGCGTCGTAGTCCTAAAAACTGTCAACTTGTCGTTACCGATACAGGTTGTGGAATTCCTGTAGAGAAGCGTTCCTGTCTTTTCACTCCTTTTGGATGTATCGACAAGCTACATGAATCAATCAACATGGGACTGCCGATTTGCAGCATAATCGCATATCGAATGTCTGCGGAATTAAAATACGACAACGACTACACTCATGGAGCACGTTTTATTCTTGAACTTCATGAATAGTCCTCAATGCCATTGATAACACATAATTCACTTAAAGAAATTTTCGCAAGTAAAAAACAGTGAGATGAGTAAGAAAATCGTGACTTTTGGCGAAATAATGCTTCGCCTAAGCGTTCCATGCTATAAGCGTTTTCCCCAGGCCAACTCATTCAATGTGAGTTTCGGTGGCAGCGAGGCCAACGTGGCTGTGTCGTTGGCCAACTTTGGACTGCATAGCGAATTCCTTACTTGTCTGCCTCCCAACCTGATCGGCAAGGCCTGTCTCAACGAACTGCACCGGTATGGCGTGCATACACCTCATGTGGTGACCAAGCCGGGGCGCATGGGCCTGTACTACATGGAGGAGGCTGTGGCGATGCGATCGTCGCAGGTTGTCTATGACCGTGCCGGCACATCGTTCGACTCGGTAGCACCCGGCGACATTGATTGGGAGGAGGTGCTCGCTCCAGTAGGTTGGTTCCACTTCTCGGGCATCACGCCCGCTGTGGCTTCTACAGCCGCCGATGCCTGTCTGGAGGCTGTGACGACAGCACGGCGACTGGGGCTGACAGTGTCGTGCGACATCAATTTTCGTCGCAACCTTTGGACGTACGGCAAGCAACCCATCGAGGTGATGCCCGAACTGCTGGCTCATTGCGACGTAGTATTTGGCACCGAACTCGAATACAAGAAAGCCCTTGGCATCGACATGCCGGGCTTCAAGGCTGTCGATACCGACTATCGGATGGATCTCGACGGATATGCTCGCGCGGCCGAGGATGTGAACAGGCTGGTGCCACAATGCACGACGATAGTGTTTGCCCTGCGCAACACCCTGGGGGCCAACCATCATCTGTTGGGCGGCACACTGTGGCGCGATGGTTGCCTGCACGTGGCAAAAATCTACAACATAGACGATGTGAAGGACTGTGTGGGCTGTGGCGACGCATACGTGGCAGGCATCATCTACGGCATGACAAACGGTCGCGATGCCAAGGAATCACTGGCATTGGGTGCAGCCGCCTGTGCGCTTAAGAACACGTTTCTGGGAGATTTCTCGCAAACTACCGCCGAGGAATTGGAAAACTGTATTTGACGAAAACAATGGATATGAAAAGAACAACTTTAATAATGGTGCTTGCCAGCATGGTGACCACTATGGACATACAGGCGCAAGAGATGGGCATCGACCAAGGCACAACCAGTGTCGCCGCCATGGTGAATGGAGTCGCGAAAAACGCCGCCAACTATGGGTTCAGACCCGATGCGAAGGCAAGCGACAATGTGACCGCACTACAGCGTGCGGTGAACGATGGGGGCACAGTGCTGATAGATGTGGCAGGCACCTACGAAATAGACAAGGAAGTGGTGCTGAAAAGCAACACCACGGTGATTTTCGGTGCCAACACCGTGGTGAGAAAGACAGCCGACTGCTCGGTGTTCATCAACGAGGGAGCTTTCTCGCGTTCTTTCGATGAGAACATATCCATCGTGGGGCTTCACCTCGATTGCAACAGCCACGAGGCACACTTCTACGAAAACGCCTACGGACTGTTGGGGCACATCGCCATGTTCTACGTGAAGAACCTGAGCATCGACGGATTCCACGTGAACAACCTGCCAAGTGCTTCGTTTGGCATCCATGTGTGCACATTCGAGAACATCCGCATCACCAACTGCTACATCGAGGGCCATAAGGACGGTATTCATCTTGGACGAGGAAAGGGCTTCTACATAGCCCATTGCCGGTTCAAGACGTTCGACGACCCCATTGCCCTCAATGGACACGACTACCCTATCTCCAACCCAGAGATTGGATGGATAGAAAACGGATTGATAGACGACTGCTACGACCTGGCCGACGAGGAACGTGGCACCACGGGGTTCTTCGCACGCATACTGGCTGGCGGATGGAAGGACTGGGAAGAAGGACAAATGTACCAATACAATGGCGACGTGTGTGTGAGCGATGGGAAGATTTACCGCACCACCGCTGGCGACCCTTACGGAAAAGGCAAGCAACTGGCGTGTGCCAGTTCGAAACCCACCCACGAGAGCGGCAGCGCGACGGGTGAGGATGGACTGACATGGACCTACCAACAGTCGCAGGGTGTGGGCTATACGGCCGGGGTGCGAAACGTGGTGTTCTCGAACATCCATCTTCAAAAGCCCCGCATCACGGCATTGTCGATACATTTCGACCGCGACGGATGGTCGAGAAGCTTCTACCCGGGCAGTACCACCCCTGTGCAGGAGAATCTGGTGTTTGAAAACATTTTCGTAGAGGCCGAGCTGAAGTCGCTCATCGTGGCAGTGACACCTGTGAACAGCATCAAGATAATCAATTCCGTCATCGGCAACTGCAAGGCTTGCGACCTGATAAGTCTGGACACCTCATCGGGCATCAAGTATGGCAAGACCCACATCCTGCTGAGCGGAACCACCTTCAGGGGGCACGGCACGCAGACGATTGTCGAAGCCGACCAGCGGACGGCGGCGCTCAAGGTGATGGGTAGCATCGTGGAAAACGACGATTTCAAAGCGGTGACTGGCAAGAATGTGGATGTGTTGTACTCCGACATGGAAATACAACAGGAATAATCAAGTTGGAGGGAAACAACCTATGGCATTTTCCTTCTACTCGATAGGCTATAATATCGTATAGCGCACAAGCATCAGCTGTCTAAGTCTTTATGCTCGCCTACCCCACTCGCATTTTCAAAATCGAAAATGCCGACAGGCTTTTATGGAGGCAATGGCTTGAAGGTAAACATTCCATAAACCACACGTTATAACAGTTGTAGTTATGTTGTAATATCGCGAGTGCAAAGGCACAACAGTTCTACAACCGCTACAATGTGTATTTGTTCGAATTAGAACTCGATTTCCCAATGGACCTTCAGCTCCATTTTCTTTTCTATGGCAGTTCTAATGTTTGCGCTGAGATTAATAAATGGAAGATATTCAAGAGTGAACGCAACATCCAACACGCTGTTTAAGGATGAGGCGATTTCTATGTTCACGGTCTGACGAGCCAATAAATTTCCTGCATCAGGATTTCTTGCACTGAATAGGCCTTGAATTTCTCCTGAAGCAAGCAATCCACGCTCCGTAGCCATAGACATTGCACTATTGAATTGTTCCATCGTGAAATTTTGTTGGTTATCATATTCTCTTGTCAAACAATAGCTATTGAGCCATCTCTGCGTTTCATCCCTTCCAATATTTATACCAATGCCTATAGCATCGTATCCGATACTGCCACCAGCATTTATTATGCGTCTATATTCATTAACTTCACATCTTTGATACTTAACCTTTTTTGCGCCCAACCATTGTGCAGCCAAACACACATCATCAACAGATGCCCTTAGATACTCGTTTTCTGCTTCTGTAACTTGTATATACCCTCGTTTATCTGGATGTCGCACCAGTACTTCCCCAGGAGCAATATTTTGAGGAAGATGGAAACCTTCTATGCCTTCACCCAATTGATCGATTTCATCGGGTGCTATCACCTTGACGTTTCTATGAATTCTGTCCGCTTCGGAACACCATTTGTAGTTGATGGATTGTTCAGGAGACTTAGCAACATAAACAACAGGAGCAAGATTATTATTACACATATTACGATTTTTTTAGATGATGTATTTATGAATTTATTCAATAATGTTTCTGGCTTGAAACCATGTTTCTCTATTTCCAGAAGGTCTGCCTCATTGGGAGTAACTCCCAGTAAAGCAGCATAGCGTTTCAGTACTTCTATCGCCTGCAGGGTGTCACTCTCACTTGTGGCGAATATGTAAACGAGCTTTCTACCGGCCACATCTGTTTCCTCAAAGTTCCCCTCGACAAAATAAGATGGGCCATTTGCAACTCCCGAGTAGCTACACCTAAAACTGGGTGAAAGGTTCCGATTTCCAGCGCTCTTACATATTTCCTTGTATGTGGGAACTTCTACGATAAGCTTCATGACCTCAGCCTGTGATTCAGTCCCTGAATACTCCGTTGCGACACCATCAATAACAAACCGACTGGCATCAGTAGGTTTCTTCCATTGTACAAACAAACAATTCCTCATATACTTAATCCTTTAGTGCGTTAAGAATCGTTTGAACGCATTCTTTTTGTGTGGTATTAACATAAACTTTTCTATAGAGAATCCTTATATAAGGTTTTCCTGCAAAATGTTGTTCAAATTTCACATTATATTTTTTAGGAGCCATATCAATATGAGTTCCAACCAAAAGAACTATTTGAGATGGTTTAGAACAACGTACAATCATATCCATGCGAGCGTTAGCATTTTTTCTATAACCTAAGTCTCTAATGTATTCAGCTACATCACAGAAGAACAAAATATAACCATGCTCATTGATATATTTATCAAAGCTCCCTTTGAGCCACGCATCTGCTCCGCTAAAATCCGTGACTTTATTGAAAGGTGTATTGTTTACCTGATATTTTCTCGGAGCGCCAGATGCACCATTAGGAATATTCTCATTTGTTATATACTGGAGGAAAGTCGTTTTCCCTGAAGCAATAGGACCCGTCAACAGTGCCTCCTGCATGTTAGGCAAATCGCTTGTACATAGAATCCTCCTATTTGCTATGTCTATTACCCTCATAGTGGCAGGTATGTAAGCCTGACGTTTCTTTTCGTTTGCAGCTAAGCTTCCATTAATGATTGTTTCCATACTTATCTCATTTTTATTGTACGAAAAAAGCGTGCAACCATCCGAAACCTGTTTCATTCTTAGGCTGCCGCCAAGCTGCCATATCCCTAACAAGTGCGAATAGTTCACGCCATTGGACGTGAACTTCTTTCGTAACTTGTCTCAGGGATGAATAATTGGCGGCATTCAAGAATGAGAGAACAAGAACGTGAAGTTCAATATCTACATTATTTCGGACGGAACGCACAAATGATTGTTACTTTTTGTATTGTAATTCATTGTTGTGGTCGAGTACACTCTGCAACTTGTGCAGGGTGTGCCCTCCGTTGTCTGCGTCCGTTGCTTTATACCATAGGCAATACAGTTTGAAGGTGTGCTACTTTATGTTGTCATTCTCGGTCTATGCAGGTAAACAAGTGCCCACAGCGTTGGAATCGTTTCCTCGTGAGGGCTGTGAAGCACAAGCCTATGCGG
>JAUNNV010000049.1 GCA_030531335.1 Bacteroidales bacterium | reverse complement strand
GCACCCTGCCTGCTGTTTCCATGGGTCAGTTCTTATTTTGCTGCTCTTGGCTGGCATTACCGCTTATCTCCAAAGGGTCAACCTCCATCAACTCTCTAATGTCAACATTCAGCGTCTTTGATATTTCGATGAACTGTGACATCGATGGTTGGATCTTGTTTGTCACCCATCGTGAAACGGTCATCTCGCTTACATCGAGCCTCTCTGCCAAGGTTCTGTTAGTAACCTCTTTCTCAGAGAGTACAACCCGGATTCTGTTTCTATAATCTTTCTTTGCCATAGTTTTACAATCACATTTTGTGCAAAACTAAACAAAAAGTGTTATTTTCAACAACAATTGCTGAAGAAATTTCAAGGTTTTCGCAAAATTCAAGCATTCCAAGGGGCGAAAAAGACACCAAAAAAAGCAAGAAATTGTTGTCGGAATGAAAACAATGACTTATCTTTGCGGCGGTTTTGAATAAGGGAATCAGGTGAGAATCCTGAACAGACCCGCTGCTGTATTTCCTCGAAAAACCGTTGCAATCTCTTTGCCACTGGTGGGCTGCGTCCACTGGGAAGGCGCAACGGATGGGATGAGTCAGAAGACCTGCAAGACTGAAGTCATGCTTGGTGTGTCCGTGGAATGGCGCACGAAGAACGTGCAAAGGTTTTTATTACTGACATATTGTATTCTTGTTTTGTGTAATGACAAAAGGTTGTGTTTATACAAGGAGGATGATGTGCGTAGGCATTGCCGCTTTTGCGGCAAGCATAATGGGTATAAGCGCTCAAGTCCTGGCCGACAGCATCCCGAACGTAACGGTGAAGGGTCATCGGACTACTGTGAAGGTGACCACAGCCACCCCCGTGCAACAACTCTCGAAGGAGTCGTTCACGGCATTGGGCATCGGCAACGTGGGCGACGCGGTGAAGCACTTCGCCGGAGTGAGCGTGCGCGACTATGGTGGTGTGGGCGGCATGAAGACCGTGTCGGTGCGCAGCATGGGTGCCGCACACACCCTGGTGAGCTACGATGGCGTGGCGGTGAGCAACTGCCAGGCCGGGCAGGTGGATGTGGGACGGTTCTCGCTCGACAACGTGTCGATGCTCTCCCTTTCGGTGGGACAGAACACCGACCTGCTGCAACCAGCCAAGCTGCTTACGGCGGCAGGGGTACTGAACATAGAAACCGAACGCCCCGACCTTGACCGTGCCTCGGGCAACTGCAAATGGGAAGTGCTGGCCAGAGGTGGAAGCTTCGGACTGGCAGAGGGAATGACCCGGACTTGGTGGCAGATGGGCGGACGGACAATGCTGGCCAACCAAATACGCTTTTCGAGAGCCGACGGACGTTACCCCTTTGAGATCGACAATGGAAAACTGTCGGAAACACAGCGGCGGATGAACTCGGACGTGAAGGACTGGAACGGTGAACAAAACCTATATTGCCCACTCGGCAATGGCGGCGAGTTGCATGTGAAGGCGTATGAGTATCTCACCCGGCGGGGACTCCCGGGAGCTGTGGTGCTGTACAACCCCATGTCGGACGAACGCATGAAGGAAGGCAACGTGTTTGTGCAAGCCAAATACAAGCAGACACTGTCGGACAAGTGGGCGGTGAGCGGACGCGCCAAATACAACTACGGCTACAGTGGGTATCGCGACAAGGGCTCCATGTACGAGAATGGGACATACGCGACGAACCATCATCAGAACGAATACTACGTGTCGGCCACCGTGTCGTACAATCCATGCCAGGGTCTGAAGTTGGCATTGGCACAAGACGGCACCCTGAACCACCTGCACAGCGACATGCCCGACTGTCCCTTCCCCACCCGACTGACCTCACAAAGCGCACTGACCGCGCAATACAAACGTGGGGCATGGAACCTGTCGGGGACATTATCGGCCACATTCACCCACGAGCACACCGTTTCCACGGAAGCCACTCCCGACAACTTCCGCAAGCTTTCGCCTACGGTGCAGCTGAGCGTACAACCTTTCGGAGAGGAACTGATGTTTGTGAGGCTGATGTACAAGAACACGTTCCGACTGCCGACATTCAACGACTTGTACTATTACCGATTGGGCAACCGTTCGCTCAAGCCCGAGTGTGCCGACGAATGGAATGTAGGACTGACCTGGAACAAGGATTTCGACGGGTTCATACGGCAAGCCACCTTGTCGGCCGATGGATTCCACAACAAGGTGGACGACAAGATTGTGGCCTTTCCATCGACCTACGCATGGCGTATGATGAACTTCGGACACGTCAGCATCACAGGTCTCGACCTCTCGGCCTCGATGTCGGCAGATCTGGGCGAAAAGGCAAGGATGAATCTATCGGGCAACTACAGCCTACAAAAGGCCATCGATGTGACCGACACAGAAGCCAAGAACTATCGGCACCAGCTGCCCTACACTCCACGCCACAGCTGGAACATAGCGGCTTCGCTGAACACACCAGTGGTAAATGTGGGATATTCGGCCATCGGCATGGGAAAAAGGTATTTCCTGCAACAAAACACCGACGAGAACCTGATGCCGGCGTATGTGGAGCACACCGTGTCGGCATGGCACACATTCGCGTTGGGGCACACGATGCTGGACTTGAAGGTGGAAGCGACGAACATTACCAACAAACAGTATGAAATCATCAAGAACTATCCGATGCCCGGACGTGCATTCCGAATTACAGGCACATTCAATTTCTAACAAACAATTTTCAACAAAACAAACATGACAACAATGAGACGACTATTTACTGCTTTACAATCTGCAATTTACAAACTACCTGTAGCATCTTTCAGAAGCAACATGGCTGTGTGGACGATTGCCCTGCTGGGCTGCATGAGTGTATCGTGCAGCGACAACGACACTCCGAAAGCCTCCGAAGAACCAAAAGTGACACTACCCAAACGGAGAATGTTCATCCTCAACGAGGGATCGTTTGAAACCAACAACGCAGGCATCACATTCTACGCACCTTCCAATGACGCAAACATCATTGGCGACATTTACAAAGCACAGAACACGGCCGCATTGGGGCAGTACGGACAGTGGATGGTGGCTCACCGAGGATATATTTACATAGCGGTGAACGGTTCGAACTATCTAAGCATGTTGGACAACGACTGTGTGGAGCAACGCCAGCTGTCGTTCGGCAGCTATCCCGAGCTACAGGGAGGAGTGCGCGATGTGGTGGCATACAACGATTGTCTGTATGCCGACTTCTACGGAGGAATGGTGGTGAAAATCAATGCCAAGACATTGGAAATAGAGCGGATGCAATCGGGTGTGGGAAACAACCTTGAGAAAATGACTGTCGCCAACGGCAAGCTGTATGTCACGAATGCCTATAAGATTGACGACAAGGGTACATACGTCTATCTCGACGAGGTGGTGGTACTCGATGCGAACACACTTGAAAAACTGAATACCATCAAAGTGGATATGAATCCCAATTTCGTGCTGACCGCAGGGGGAAAGGTGGTGCTCGTGTCGTATGGCGACTACTACACCGTTGGCTATTCCCTGCAACTTATCGACCCACAGAACGACACCGCGACAAGGCTCGATGTACAGGCCAACAAGTGCTGCATGTGGGGCGACAAATTGTTCTTTTCCCTTTCCACCTACAACTATGAAAGCAACAACTACACCACCACGTTTGGCATGTACGACCTACAGACCGGCAGTGTGAGCAAGGACAACATCCTGCTCAACGCACCAGCGACATTGTGCCGTGAGAGTGTGTGTATGATGGATGTGGACGCTGATACGGGTGACCTCTACATTGGCACCACCGACTACTTCAGCAATGGCGATGTGTATCGCTTCGACAGCGACGGCCGCTTCAAGGAACAATTTGAGACGGGCAGCGTCAATCCAAAGGTGGCAGTGTTCATAGACAAATAAGTAATCAAATTCGCGAAGCGAACAATCTTAATTCTTAATTATCATAGGTTCAAGATTCAAAATGAACTTGGTTCACAATTCAAAATTGTTGGCGACAATAGGTCTGGCGGCTGTGTTGGTGTCGTGTGGGCAGCACGGATCTGGCAGTAGCATCGTAAGTGGGGAAGACGTGGTTTTCCGTCATGCCCACAACATCAAGGCGACCCGCTGCGATGGCTATACGGTGGTGACACTCACAAACCCCTGGGACACGACCCGCCTGCTGCACCGCTATGTGTTGGTGGGCGACACTGTTGCCAACGACGGCATGCGACCCGATGGGACGGTCGTGCGAACTCCCCTGTCGGCAGCCGTGGTGTTTGGCTCCACCCAATGCGGGGCATTGAAACGCCTGAAAGCCTTGCCACAGATAAAAGGAGTATGCGACCTGAAGTACATACGCATCCAAGAGGTCGTGGAGGCGGCCGAGCGACAACAACTGAAAGACCTGGGCGATGGCATGAACCCCGACGTGGAACAGCTGATAACGCTGCATCCTGACGGCTTGATGGTGTCGCCTTTTGAAAATTCGGGAGGCTACGGACGGATGGAGCGATTGGGAATACCCATTGTGGAGTGCGCCGACTACATGGAAGCCACACCGCTGGGACGCGCGGAATGGATCAGGTTCTATGGCATGTTGTTTGGCAAGGAAGCCTTGGCCGACAGTCTTTTTGCCGAAGAGGAACAACGCTACATGGCATTGAAAAGCCTGGCTATGAAAGCCACAGAAAAGCCTACACTGCTGTGCGAGACCAAGATGAGTGCCACCTGGTATGTGTCGGGAGGGAAAAGCTACATGGGACAGATGTATGCCGACGCGGGTGCCGACTACCTGTTTGCCGACTATGAACAGAGCGGAAGTGTGGCACTCTCGTTCGAGACCGTATATGAGCGTGCACACGATGCTGATGTGTGGGTAATGAAATACAACAGTCCCGGTCCGTTGACCTATACGCGACTGGCCGCCGACTTGCCTGCCTACAAGGGCTTCAAGGCCTATAAAGAGCGGAAGGTGTGGGCCTGCAACACCTACTACAGCACATTGTTCGACGATTTTCCCTATCAGCCTCATCTGCTGTTGCAGGACTATATCAAGATTTTGCATCCCGACTTGCTGCCCGATACGGATTTGATGTTTTTCCATGAACTGACCGACTGACATGCAAAAGACCAAGACATACGGAATAGCGTTGACACTACTGGTAGTGCTTCTGGCAGGCTCATGCCTGCTGTTTGGATCGGCCGACATCCCTTGCTCGGAAGTAATCGGCATTTTGGCGGGTCGGACACCAACGAACGAGAGTTGGGCCTTCATCGTGTTGCAGTCGCGCTTGCCGCAAACACTCACGGCCCTCCTGTGCGGGGCTTCGCTTTCGGTTGCCGGACTGATGCTGCAAACGGTGTTCAACAATCCGCTTGCCGACCCTTCCATTCTGGGCATCAGCTCGGGTGCCAACCTGGGCGTGGCTTTCGTGCTGCTGGCCGGAGGTGGCATGACATCGTTTGTCACAACCCTGTCGGCGGCCTTTGTGGGGGCGATGCTCGTGTTGGGAGTCATCCTGCTCCTGTCGGGATTCATCAAAAGCAACGTGATGCTGCTTATTGCCGGCATCATGATAGGCTACCTCATTTCATCGGCCATCTCGCTGCTCAATTTCCTTGCCACCTCCGAGGGTGTCCACTCGTTCATCATTTGGGGAATGGGCAATTTTGGAGGTGTGGATGTGGAACGCCTGCCATGGTACTCGGTGGTCTGTCTGGTGGGCTTGCTGATGGCTGTGTCGATGGTGAAACCCTTGAACGCCCTGCTGCTTGGACAAAGGTATGCCGAAAACCTCGGAGTCAACCTACGGCTTACACGAAGCCTGCTGCTGCTTGCCACAGGATTGCTGACAGCCGTCACCACAGCCTTCTGCGGACCGGTGTCCTTCATTGGCTTGGCTGTGCCCCATGTGGCCCGGCTGTTGTTGGGAAGCTCCAACCACCAAGTGCTGATGCCCATCACCATGCTTTGTGGCTCGGCGGTGGCCCTGCTCTGCAACCTCATTTGCATGATTCCGGCCGATGGCGGCATGATACCCTTGAATGTCGTCACCCCGATGTTTGGTGCACCGGTGGTATTGTTTGTGATTATGAACCAAAAGAAAATACAACACTTCAACTGATGGAACCAATCGTAGTGCAAGCAGAAGGGCTTTCGGTGGGTTATCCGAAACGGATTGTACAACGCTCGCTTTCGTTTTGCCTGCGGAGTGGGACAATGGCGTGCCTGTTAGGGGCGAACGGTGTCGGGAAGAGCACGTTGTTGCGGACACTTTGCGGCGCACAGCCCGCACTGGAAGGAAACGTGAAGGTGATGGACAAACCGCTGGGCAATTATTCGTCGGCCGGATTGTCGCGTGTGGTAGGCGTGGTGCTTACCGACAAGACTTTCGCCGGCGGACTTACCGTGCGCGAGTTGGTGGCCTTGGGCCGACAACCCCACACGGGATTCTGGGGACGGCTGCACCGACACGACAACCAGATAATCGATGAGATGCTACAACGCACGGGCATTGAGCGGAAACAACATTGCCACGTGGCGGAACTCTCGGACGGAGAGCGGCAAAAGGCCATGATAGCCAAGGCACTTGTACAGGAAGTGCCGTTGATCATACTGGATGAACCGACAGCCTTTTTGGACGTAGTCAGTCGGATAGAAATCATGACGCTGCTGCAAACGCTGGCACACGAGCAGCACAAGGCCATACTCCTATCGACCCACGATGTGGAACAGGCGTTGCTGACGGCCGACGAACTGTGGCTCATGTCGGAAGAGGGGATAACATGTGGCGACACGCACCAATTGCTCGACCGACACGGCATGGACGGACTCTTTGCCCACCAAGGCATTGTGTTCGACTACGATCACCTACGCTATGCCAAGCCTACAACTCTGTAGGCAAGTCGTTGATGCTGATGAAACGGTCCCAAGGTGAGTCCTTCATTTGCCCGGCTGTCAGTTCCAACCTGCCATACAGCGCATAGCACGGAACGCCATGCTTCCGTGCCCTAAGAGCGATGCCGTATGGAGCCTTGCCTTGTAGGGTCTGCGCATCGATACATCCTTCGCCAGTGAGTACACAACATGCGCCAACAATGTGGCGGTCGAACTGTTGCATGTCGAGCAACAAGTCGATGCCCGACTGCATACGCACGTGCTTCATGCCGAGCAAGGCGGCTCCCACACCTCCTGCAGCTCCTGCACCCGGCATGTCGATGATGCGTCTGCCCGTGGCGGCCTCAAGCTGTCGGCCAAACTGTAACGCACGTTCATCAAGTCGAACAATCATGAGGTCGTCCGCTCCTTTCTGGCGGGCGAATACGTGGGCGGCACCTTGTGGGCCACACAGAGGATTGCGAACATCCGAAGCTATCGTAAACTCACATTCATCGACCTCTTCCAGCCCTTCCAATGCCTGAAGCATACCCATACCGCAGTCGGAAGTGGCCGAACCACCAAGCCCCACAATGAACTTTCGGTAACCCTGTCGCACAGCATGGGCTATGAGCTCACCTGTGCCAAAAGTAGTGGCATTCCAAGGGTCGCGTTCGTTGGGCTGCAGGAGTGTCAATCCGCTGGCCTGTGCCATCTCTATGACAATGGTGTCGGAAAAGACAACCCCATATTCGGCAGTAATGACCCGCATGAGCGGGTCGTGTACGTTGACCCTGACGTATGTTCCCTGAAGCGCATCGGTAAGGGCATGACAGAAACCTTCGCCACCATCGGAGATAGCGAAACCCCGCACATCGTAATGAAAGGGATTGAGTGTGTCGCGTACCCGTCCAGCTATTTGGAGCGATGTGAAAGTGCCTTTGAAGGAGTCGGATGCGACAATGACCTTTTGCATAATCACACGAACAAACTAATGAGAAGAATACCGGCAAGCATGGATGCACTGACCAGCAAGGTCATCAGGGTTTGTGTTCTGTAACCATCCTGTGGTGTCAGGCCTCCGAAATTGGTCACAACCCAGAAATAACTGTCGTTGACATGCGACACAGCCATTGCGCCCGCCCCGATGGACATGACCATCAAGGCGGCTTGCACGGGGGTGGTCATGCCAAGAGCAGCCATCATGGAAGCTTCGCTGTCGTATAGTCCCATCATGCTGGCAGTGGTGATGATGGCCACGGCGGAACTACCCTGGGCGGTTTTCAGTATGGCCGCTATCAGGAATGGGAACACGATGCCCATTGTGTTGAGAGAGGATGAGTGTTGTTGGATGTATTCCACGAATCCAACCTCGACTATGACAGTACCAAGCACGCTGCCTGCGGCAGTGATAAAAATAATGGGGCCTGCGGTGCTAAGGGTGGTCTGTGTGATGTCGTAGAGCTGATGCAGTTGGTGTGTGGCACGAAGTTGCCACAACGAACATAGGACTCCTGCCGAAAGCGCAATGATGGGTTTGCCAAGAAACACGGCCAACTGAGAGAACCGTAGGCCCATGGGTATCACCCCAGCCAACGAGCCTAATGTCATGAGCAAGATAGGAACAAGAATGGGGAGAAGCGACACCACGAACGAAGGTAACGGAGCAATTGGAGCGGTGCTGACTTCCTGCCCCGCAACTCCCATGTCGGCCTGCTCATCCTTTGCCTTCACCCGTTTGCCTACGTGGCGGGCAAAGAAATGTGCGGTTATCAATCCCGGTATGGATACAAGTATTCCCAAGCCAATAACCAGCAACAGGTTGTTGTCCAACCCCACCATGCCGGCGGCAGCGATAGGGCCTGGTGTTGGGGGAATGAGTACGTGCGATATAAGGAGACCGGCCGAAAGAGCCATGGTAAGCGACACCGACGACACGTGCATCTGCTTGGCCAGACTGCGACGGATGGGGTTGATGATTACAAAACCGCTGTCGCAGAACACGGAGAATGAAATGATCCATCCCACCATGAGCATGGCCAGTTGTGGGTGTCGGGGGCCGACGCACTGCATGATGGTATTCGCCAGTTTCAACGAAGCCTGGGTGCGCTCTAAGATGAGCCCGATGAGCATACCGAGAACAATGACCAAACCAATGTTCCCAAATATGCTGGAAAAACCTTTCCCTATGGTATTTGGAATGGTTTCAAGCGGCAGGCCGACAACCAGGGCCAGGAGCAGGGATGATCCGAGGATTGACAAGAACGGATGGATATGCCAACGCGAAATGGCTACAACCATCAGGATGATGGCACAAACGAACGTGAGGAGTAATGTCATTTACAATTTTACAATTTACGATTTACTATCTGTTTTTACCCTGCAATAGCTAAATTGTAAATGGTAAATGGTAAAACAGCTTCTAAATTACTTGATGATGTCCAATTCCTTGAATATCCTCAGCAACTTATCCACCGCGATGTCTATCTGTTCCTTGGTGTGGGTTGCCATGAGGGCGAATCGAACCAAGGTGTCTTGTGGAGCACATGCCGGAGGGACAACAGGATTGATGAACACACCGTCGTTGAATGCTTTTCCTACCACCTCAAAGGTCTTTTCAAAGTCGTGTACATAAAGCGGAATGATAGGACTGGCGGTGTCGCCGATGTCGAAACCAGCTTCGGAGAAGCATTTGAGCGCATAGTTGGTGATGGCCCACAGGGCTTGACGACGCTCCGGCTCGTTCTGGATGATGTGCAGGGCTTCAAGTGCGGCCGCAGTAGCGGCAGGCGTGTTGGAAGCCGAGAACATGTAGGAACGGCTGTTGTGGCGGAGCCAGTTAATGGTGTCCCTGTCGGCTGCCACAAATCCACCGATGGATGCCAACGATTTGGAGAAGGTTCCCATGATGACATCCACCTGGTCGGTGACACCGAAATGGTCGCAAACGCCTTGCCCGTGACTACCGAACACACCCAAGCCATGTGCCTCATCGACCATGATGCTGGCATTGTATTTTTCCTTCAGACGTACTATCTCCGGCAGGTTGGCAAGATCGCCTTCCATGGAGAACACACCATCGACAACGATGAGTTTCAAGGATTCAGGAGCACACAAGGCCAACTCGCGCTCCAAGTCGTTCATGTCGTTGTGCTTGAAATGGTATTGTGTGGAGAAACTCAGGCGGCGACCATCGACGATGGAGGCATGGTCGCGGTCATCGCACAGAATGTAATCGTTTCTGCCAGTAAGGCTTCCCACAACACCTTCATTGACCGAAAATCCCGTAGAATAGACCAATGCTTCTTCCTTACCCACAAACTCGGCAAGCTCCTTCTCCAACTGAACGTGGATGTCGAGAGTACCATTCAAAAATCTCGAACCTGCGCAACCTGTACCATATTTGCGCGTAGCTGCTATGGCAGCATCGATGATTCGTTGATCGTAAGTCAGACCCATGTAGGAATTTGAACCGAACATCAGCACTTTTTGTCCACCCATGATGACCTCGGTGTCCTGATGACTTTCTATTTCGCGAAAATAGGGATACAAGCCCTTTTCCATCAATCCTTGGGGTATTCTGTACTTACTTAGTTTTTCCTGTAATAGTCCCATTTTTAAAAATATCAGGCTGCAAAAATACAAAAAAAACGTCATAAAATGTTTTTTCACAGCAAAAAAAATGTTCACATACCTATAATTTATATATCTTTTTTGAAGGAAAAAGAGTTACATGTTATTTTTGCACGAAGAATGGAAGCGAACAAGAAGAAATTAGTATTTATCATCAACCCTGTGTCGGGTGTGCAGAACAAGGCCTCAATAGTGCAGGCCATCGAACAAGGGATTGATGCCAGCCTATACGATTATTCGATTGCATACACGCAATATGCCGGCCATGCCACCGTGTTGGCTGCTACTGCCGTGGAACGTGGAGCAAACATGGTGGTGGCCATAGGGGGCGATGGCACTGTAAACGAGATAGGTCGTGCCTTGGTGCATACGCCTGCCGCCTTGGGCATTATCCCTCATGGCTCGGGCAATGGACTGGCCCGACACATGGGGATTCCCATGGATTCAAAGTTGGCCATCGATGTGCTCAACGAGGGACACATGGAGTGCATAGACTATGGCAAGGTGAACGGAAGGCTTTTCTTCTGTACCTGTGGAGTAGGCTTCGATGCTTTCGTCAGCTTGAAATTTGCGGAAACGGGCAAACGAGGCCTGCTGACTTATCTGGAAAACACGTTGCATGAGATATTGAAATACGAGCCAGAGGTGTACGAGATTGAGGACGAAACGGGCACCCACCTGTGCAAGGCCTTTCTCATAGCTTGTGGCAATGCCGCCCAATATGGCAACAACGCCTTCATCACCCCACAGGCTTCGGCGGTCGATGGGCTGATGGATGTGACCATACTGGAACCTTTCACGGTGCTCGATGTCCCGTCGTTGGCTTTCCAGCTGTTCAACAAGACACTGAACCAGAACAGCCGCATCCGCATGTTCAGGGCAAAACGTATTCTGATTCATCGGTCGAAGGAGGGTGTCGCCCATTTTGATGGTGAGCCAATGATGACTTCTGAGGATGTGGAAGTGGAGATCCAGCACAAAGGATTGAACGTTGTCTGTCCGATCGAAGGCAGAATGAACGTACCCCAGAATTTCCTGCAAATCATTTCGGAATTTGTCAGTGGCCTGCCAGGCCGGAAATTCATCGTCAACCAGACCCGCTTGTTCGACCTCAACATGAAACTCCTTCAGCGTTTGTCGAAACGATGAGCAATCCTTTTTTCGAGTTCAAGCGTTTCACTGTGCGACACGATGCCTGTGCCATGAAAGTGGGTACCGACGGATGTGTGTTGGGAACTTGGACACACATTCCCCGCGAGGCAACGGTGCTCGATGTGGGTACGGGCACAGGGCTGATAGCACTGATGCTGGCACAACGTGGTGCCCAAAGCGTGACTTGCATCGACATCGACGAGGATGCCGTGAAGCAGGCCCGGCTCAACGTCGCTTTGTCGCCATGGTCGGACATAATAGAAGTGGGACAAGCCGATTTCAATCACTTCATTCCCTCGCGACTGTTCGACGTAGTGGTGTGCAATCCTCCGTTTTTCGAGCATTCGCTCAAGTGTCCGGACAGTCGGCGCACCATTGCCCGTCATGCCGACACGCTTACTCCAAAGGCACTCGTCGAAGGCGCATACGCTTGTCTGAAGCCCGAAGGCAGCCTTTCGGTGATAATCCCAGCAGACCAACGCACCAACTATGTAGCGACTGCCATCGGCACCGGCTTTGTGTTGGCGCGTGAAACGCAACTGACAACCACCTTGGGACGCGCTCCCAAACGATTACTGATGGAATTTTCGCGACATTCACCATCGTTGGGCTGCGCCACCGACCAACTTGTCATAGAACAAGCACCAGGAGTCTATTCGGATGCTTTCCGGACATTGCTTCACGAGTTTTACCTACACTTCTGAACCATCCGGCAACGATGGACGAACAAAGAAAAGAGGAGCAAATGCCTTGCTCCCCGTCAAGATGAAAAACGTGTGTACAAGAGGCTTTGTCTTGTCAATTCATATTCGGGACAACGAGCTTGTAACCCTTGCCGTGCACATTGATGATCTCTACGCTGTCATCGTCCTTGAGAAGCTTGCGCAGCTTGGTGATATATACATCCATGCTCCTGGCATTGAAGTAATTGTCGTCAATCCAAATGGTTTTCAACGCATAGTCGCGTTGTAGGATTTCATTGGCATGGAGGCAGAGAAGCGCCAGCAATTCGCTTTCCTTGGTGGTGAGCTTGGTTTGCTGGCCGTCGCGTGTGAGAATCTGCTTCTGTATGTCAAAAACGAATGAGCCCAACTGATAGACGGAACTTCCCCTGCTGCATTTTCCCCGCACACGACGCAGGATGGCTTCGATGCGCAACGTAAGTTCCTCCATGCTGAAAGGCTTGGTGATGTAGTCGTCGGCTCCTATTTTGAATCCCTCAAGAACATCCTCCTTGAGTATCTTAGCCGTAAGGAAAATGATGGGAACCTGCGCGTTGTGCTGGCGGATTTCCTGTGCCAGGGTAAAGCCGTCCTTCTTGGGCATCATGACATCAAGCACACACAAATCGTACTTTTGCTGGATAAAAGCCTTGTAGCCTTCCTCCCCATCGGGGCATAGGTCGGCATTATAGCCTTTCGCCTGTAAATACTCTCTCAGCAACATGCCAAGATTCTCATCGTCCTCGCATAACAAGATGTGCATTCTTTCTTTCATATTATTCTGTTTTTAGGTTGGGAATTGTTATGATGAATTTTGTGCCTACGTTCCACTCGCTTTCCGCACGGATGGTTCCCTTGTGGTCCTCTATCACTTGCTTCACGTATGCCAGCCCGAGGCCGAACCCCTTGACATCATGCAGGTTGCCAGTGTGTACGCGGTAGAATTTTTCGAATATCTTTTTCAGGTTCTCTTTCCTGATGCCAATTCCATTGTCCTGGATGCTGATGGACAACTGCTTGCTGTCGCTCCAAGTGCGGACTGTCAGTTGCAGTTCCGTGTCGGTCTTACGGTATTTCACGGCATTGTCGAGCAAGTTGAAGATGACATTGGTGAAATGCATCTCATCCACATAGACGAACGGGTTGGAGGCCTCAAGCGCGGTGGTGATGCCACCTCCATATTTCTCGACCTTCAGCGCAAAGGTACGCACCACACTTTCGATGACTTCGTTGGCATTCAAGTCTTTCTTTTTGAGAGTGACCTGCCGCCGTTCAAACATCGACATCTGCAACACCTTCTCCACCTGGAAGCGCAAACGCTTGGTCTCATCGTTGATGACAGTGGAGATCTGCTGGAACAATGCAGGCGATTTTGCGATGCTGTTGTCCTGCAGCATCTGTGCCGCCAACGAAATGGTGGAGATGGGGGTCTTGAACTCGTGGGTCATGTTGTTGATGAAATCGTTCTTGATCTCGTTCAGCTTTTTCTGACGATAAATGCTGTAGATGGTAAAGACGAACGTGAAAAGCAGCACCAGCGTGAACACCACCGATGGTATCATGAAGCGGACGGAACTGTAGATGTACTGCCGCAATGTGGGGAAGTGCACATTGACCATAGCCATGCGGGCGGGCGGGTCGTTGCGGAAAAGCACACGCGAATAGACATCCTTGTTGCCCTCCTTGGTGTAGTCGGAACAACGGTAGAACTCGTGCCCGTCGCGGTCGGTCACGGTGAAGTGATAGGGTATGTCGATGCCGTTGTTGAGCAGTTCCGTCTTCAGGAACAAGTCGAGCAACTTGAAGTTGACACGTTCGCTGAGCGACTTGTCGCTTGCCGTATAAAGGATGTTATAGACCACCTCATCGAGCAGGTCCTTCTGATAAAGATAGCGTTCCTTGATGATGTCCTGAAGGGATTTGACCGTTTGCGGTATGTCCTTGCCTTTTGAGAACGGGTTACGGTCTATATGGAATTGCCATTGCACATTTGAGCCTTGACGCAGCATTTCCGAACGGATGGCAAAATGTGAGGTGTGTTGTGAGTCGTTGTTGAAGAGCGAATCGCCTTGTTCAAACTGCTCACGCAGGCGTGCCGCACGTTCCACAGCCGCAGCGTCTTTCTCCAGATAGCGGCGTGTTTCGGCCAACTCCATGTTGTGGCAAGCCTGCTCAAGGCTACGCGACACGGATTCCTCGAATTGGCCTCTTCGCATATTGACCATCTGCTCTATATAGCCCACCTGGAGATAGATGAGGGCTATGAACGAAAT
>JAUNNV010000183.1 GCA_030531335.1 Bacteroidales bacterium | reverse complement strand
GCCCATGACGACACCCAATATTAAAATTGTCTTCTTTTTCATGCCACAAATATAATGTGCGTTTTCTTTTTGTTATTTGTTTAACAAAAAAAACAAGCCACACATTACTATATTTAACAAATCAAACAATTTTGATTGACAAATCATCAACCATCAATCGTCAACCGAAACACAGGGACATGAAAAAAGGCGGATGAATCCGCCTTTTCCCTGACATGTCGCTTCCAGAGTTTATTCTTCCTCCTTCTGCGAAGCTTCGAATTCCTTGATGAGCTTGTCCTGGACATCGGTCGGCACCAGTTCGTAGCTTGCGAACTTCATGGTGAACGAGGCACGTCCGCCAGTGAGAGAGCTCAATGATGTGGAGTAGCTCGACATTTCCTTCAAAGGCACCTTGGCCGAGAGTTTCTGGAAACCGCTGTCGGCGCCCATACCCATAATCATGCCCCGGCGGCCCTGCAGGTCGCTCATCACATCGCCCATACACTCATCGGGTACCAGCACCTCGACATCGTAAATCGGTTCGAGGATTTTCGGGCCGGCGTTCTTGAAGGCTGCGCTGAAGGCGTTGCGTCCGGCAAGCATGAAGGAGATTTCGTTCGAGTCAACCGGGTGCATCTTGCCGTCATACACGATGACACGTACATCGCGGGCATACGAACCCGTCAGAGGCCCCTGCTCCATGCGTCCCATGATACCCTTCAGGATGGCAGGCATGAAACGGGTGTCGATGGCACCGCCAACCACGCTGTTGATGAACACGAGCTTGCCGCCCCAATCGAGTTGGATTTCTTCCTGGCCCTTGATGTTCATCTTGAACTCCTGTCCGTTGAAGCGATACACTTCGGGGGCAGGCATTCCTTCGGTATAAGGCTCCACAATGAGATGCACCTCACCAAACTGTCCGGAACCACCCGACTGCTTCTTGTGGCGATAGTCGGCACGTGCAGCCTTGGTGATGGTCTCGCGATACGGAATCTTAGGCTCGTCGAACTGGATCATCAGCTTGTCGTTGTTCTCGATGCGCCATTTCAAGGTGCGCAAATGGAATTCTCCCTGACCATAGAGAATGGTCTGCTTCAATTCCTTCGACTGTTCGATGATCCACGTCGGGTCTTCCTCGCGCATACGGTTCAGGATGGTCATCATCTTCTCGATGTCCGACTCGTTTTCCGGACGGATGGCACGAGAATACTTCGGATTGGGATATTGTATGAAGTTGAAGGTGTCTTCCGAATCCTTGCCGTTCAGCGTGTTGCCTGTCCTCACATCCTTCAGTTTCACGGTACAACCAATGTCGCCCGCCTTCATTTCCGGCACTTGGACACGGTTGCCACCGCCCGCACTTGCAAAAATCTGAGCCAGACGCTCTTTCGAGCCACGGTCGGTGTTGTTGAGGTCGGTTCCTTCGGTGAGAGTGCCTCTCATCACCTTGAAATACTGCACACCACCGATGTGCGGCTCCACGGCAGTCTTGAAGAAGAACAGCGAGAGGGCACCGCTTGCATCGGGAGCAACCTCCTCGCCCTTGCTGTTGCTGACGGCAGGCACATCCTCGGGCGACGGACAGACATTGCCCAGAAACTCCATCATGCGACGGACACCCATGTCCTTGGATGCGCACACACAGAACACCGGGTACATGCCTCCGCTGGCAATGCCCTTACGGACACCCAGGCGGATCTCGTCTTCGGTGAGCTCCATGGTGTCGAAATATTTCTCCATCAGGTCGTCGTCGTTGCTGGCAGCGGCCTCCACCAACGCGTCGTGCATCTCCTGTGCCTTGTCGAGCTCGGAGGCAGGTATGTCCTCTATTGTGGGCACACCACCGTCGGGACCCCACGAGAATTTTTTCATGAGCAGCACGTCGATGAGGGCATTGAAATTAGGCCCCGGGTTGATGGGGTACTGAATAGGCTGCACCTTGGGGCCAAACGATGTCTTCATTTGCTCCAGCACGTTGTGGAAGTCGAAATTCTCCCTATCCACATCGTTGATGGCAAAGACCACCGGCTTGTGGAGCTTCGTGCACTGGCGGAACTGGTTCTGGGTTCCCACCTCCACGCCATACTGGCCGTTGATGACAATCAGCCCCGTGTCGCAGATGTGCAAGGCCGACACGGAGGCGCCAATGAAGTCGTCGCTACCCGGACAGTCGATGAAATTGAGCTTCTTGCCATTGTACTCCGTGTGGAACACCGTGGAGAACACGCTGTAGCCGTATTCCTGCTCCACCGGGAAATAGTCGCTGACCGTGTTTTTCGTCTCTACCCTTCCGCGGCGTTTTATAATACCACTCTCAAAGAGCAACGACTCAGTGAGAGTGGTCTTACCGGCTCCATGACTACCCAAAAGGGCAATGTTCCTAATCTCATTCGTTTGATAAACTTTCATGATATCAACATTTTAATTTTATAATTTGTTATAGGTTTTATGATAGTCCATCGGATTGGGGCGCAAATTACGAAAAAAACATGAATCGACAAACTTTTTAGCCGCAAATTTTCGCAGCCTCGCCCACAATCTCCAATCCGACACCTCCTTGCATGTAGCCAAAAGGGAAAACGTGCGCACGTCATCCCGACAACGTGCGCACGTTGATGGCAAGACGTGCGTCCGCCTGGGGTACGACGGGCGCACGTTCTTCTCGTCAGCGCGGCTTCAGGCGCTGAGGCCATTGGAGGAGCCTGTCTTCCTGTATCGGCCCTGACTCTCTTGGTCCACGATGTGTTTCGCGTGCCAGAACTTACCCAACGTGCGTTCCGCAGTCCGTTTGGTAATGCCCAGCTGGATCGCCTTCGCGGTAAACTCAGCCGTTGTGAACTCATCGGGCAGCGCATTGTACAGCCGGGACTCTCTAACCGTAATCCCCTGCACATGGTCGGCAAATGGGTTTTCGCCTTCCCTGTTCAGATGGCTGTAGGTATGTGCCGTGTGTGCGATGAGACATTCGACGATAGCCAGGGCGGTGTGCAGGTCGCGGTCGTCGCACGGCAGGGCCCGCTCGTTGTCGTCGAAGATTGCCCCTCCGGTGTCGCCG
>JAUNNV010000182.1 GCA_030531335.1 Bacteroidales bacterium | reverse complement strand
CAGCCACCAGAATCTGTCCGCCATACAAAGGGTTGTTCAGCACAAAGTCGCGGTTGCAAGAGCCATCGGCCTTGTAACGCCAGTCGTGGAAAAGATTGTCGCCAAAGAATTTTTCCTCGCGTGTGGTCGCCTTCATGAATCGTGCCGGAATAATTTGGTCTGTATCCACATTCTCAAGCGGAAGAGGCACACAAGTGCTTGTTATGATGTCGAATTTCTGTTTCATCGGATTATTGTCATGCTAGTAAAACATAAATCGTCACATTCGCTCAAAGCAGTGTACGCGGGTCGGTGACGACTCCAGTTACAGCGGCTGCGGCAGCCGTAAGCGGACTGGCTAACAGCGTGCGCGCACCTGGTCCCTGACGACCCTCGAAGTTGCGATTGCTTGTCGAGACGGAATATTTACAGGCAGGAATCTTGTCGTCGTTCATGGCCAAGCAAGCCGAGCATCCCGGCTGTCGAATCTCAAACCCAGCCTCAGTCAATACCTTGTCGAGTCCTTCTCGGCGTATCTGGGCATCGACCATCCACGAGCCTGGAACAAGCCAGGCGATGATGTCGTGAGCCTTCCGACGACCCCTTACCAACGAGGCAAACGCCCGGAAATCCTCTATACGTCCATTGGTGCAAGCACCAAGGAACACATAATCGACCTTCTTCCCCAACAGACATTCGCCCGACTGCAATCCCATATAGCCAAGGGCTTTTTCGAAAGAGGCACTACTATCGCCCTGAGGTATGCTGTCGGTAATGGCCATGCCCATGCCGGGATTGGTGCCGTATGTTATCATCGGCTGAATGTCGGCCGCGTCATAATGAATCTCCTTGTCGAACACGGCATCATCGTCGCTCCTCAATGTCTTCCAGTAAGCTACGGCCTTCTCCCAATCATCGCCCTTCGGCGCATGTTCACGGCCTTTCAGGTAGGCAAAAGTCGTTTCGTCAGGAGCTATCATGCCACCTCGCGCACCCATTTCGATACTAAGGTTGCAAAGTGTGAGACGACCCTCCATGGAGAGGTTGCGAACCACCTCGCCCGCATATTCCACGAAAAAGCCCGTAGCTCCCGAAGTAGATATACGCATCATCAAGTAGAGAGCCACATCCTTGGCGGTGACACCCTTTCCAAGCGTTCCGTCGATGGTAATACGCATGGTCTTGGGCCGTACCTGCAGGATGCACTGCGAAGCCAACACCATTTCCACCTCACTGGTGCCGATGCCGAATGCCACAGCCCCCATCGCGCCATGGGTGGAGGTGTGGGAGTCGCCACACACAATGGTCATGCCAGGAAGCGACAAGCCACGTTCCGGACCCACCACATGAATGATTCCGTTTCTTGGATCCATCATGCCGAAGTGGTTCACTCCGAAGTCGCGCGCGTTCTTGGCCAGCGTATCCACTTGCATCCGCGACACGGCATCGGCTATCGGCTTGTCCTGGTCGTGTGTAGGCGTGTTGTGGTCGGGCATGCAATACACTTGTTGGGGGCGGAAACACTGCAAGCCACGGGCACGTAACCCTTCGAAAGCCTGAGGTGAAGTCACCTCATGACAATACAAGCGGTCAATGTAAAGTTGTGTCGGACCGTCATCGACACACTGCACAATGTGTGCATCCCAAATTTTGTCGAATAATGTGTTCATCGTCCTTAATCTCGTAACACCAATAAAAACTTTTAACAACTCAAACCTACGGTAATAAAAATACCCGTAAATTCGCCATGTCATGAATCTCACCTGTTCTGACGAAGTGCCGAAAGACAAGCGAGAATCAGAAACAACGTGGCAAAATTACAAATAAAATCCGATAGACTTACACCTTTCAATGAACTTTTTCGCCAAACCACACAATCATGTGCGACACACTTTTTCTAACACCATTCTCCTGTTTTTGGGGAGCGCAACTGTTTAGTAATGGTTATATAATAACTTCCGACATTTTTATGTTGTTGATTAAAACTTATATGTCCTTAGATGGGCTTAGGTGGAGTCGCGATAGCGGCTCTGCCCACTGTGATATGCCTCAAACTGCCGTTCTCGGACGGGCTGGGGGCAAACTTCGCCAGTGACATTGTCATCAGCGAAGTTGTTTTTCTTGGGTTGACGCAAGTGCGCGGTTCAGGGCTTCATAAGTTCGCGGGCTTTTGCGTCGGGTGCAGGACCGAATGAGGGAACGTTGTCGAGCACCATAGTCTCTCCTCCTTCAGGAGTGAACTGTCCCCAGTGGGGGAGTCCTATTCTTGTGGCATCTGGATTGCCGGTGCGCATGAAAGCCGCAAGGGAAGAAGCCATCTTGGATGAAAGGATTCTTGCCTCCCTGCTGCCTCCCGTATGGGTGTACATGAGGTCGGTATTATTGAACCAGAAGCAGATGTCGAGGCAGTGGAAGGCTCTCATCCTGCCGTTCATCAGGTTAGGATACCATCTGAACCAGGCGACATAGACGGGTGATTTCTGCTGGAGTTTCGTGTTTGCAGTCCTGAACACACCGTTTCTGCTGGAACTGAATACGCTCCATATCCCATAAGGTGTGTCATCAGGGAAGAGTCTCGCATATTCGTCATAGATGCCCTCGGCGTTTTCGGGGTATCTTGCCCCAATCATCTTGATAACGTCCTCGCGTGTGTTCTTCTCCAGTTCGGGGGAGGTGGCACTGGATACGAATTCGTTGGCTGTGCTACAGATTATCATAGGCACGTCGGGAACATCGGTGCGGCCTGCCTCGTAGAAATGTACGGGAATGTCAACATCGTCGCTGACAGGACTGAAGCCTGCGCGTATGCCGCTCTGTGCAAGTTTACGGGAAGCTTTGTTGGCAAGTGCGTAGTACTCCTCCCAAGGCATCTGCTGAAGTTTGTCGATTTCAGAGGGCTTGAGTCCGGCTTCTGCGAGTATAGCTGCCCCAAGAGCTTCGGCTGCTCCTTTGTTGGATGCTGACGTGCAGTTTCCACTAAGTGCTACAGCCTTGTGCACCAACCCTTTGGCTGCCGGCATTGCCGCTATGGTGCAGACCTTGGCACCACCGCCCGACTGACCGATGATGGTGACGTTGCCGGGATCGC
>JAUNNV010000181.1 GCA_030531335.1 Bacteroidales bacterium | reverse complement strand
TTACACCGCACTACGTCCGGCCGACAACCTGAATTTCTCCAAGGAGAAAGCCTTTGAGCGACTGTTCCAGAACTACCCGGACACCAAACAGTGGATAGACAGTCTGAACCAAGCTCACGCCCTCCGCGACACGTTCATTATGGGCGAAGGCGACTATCGGCTCCACGCCTTCTACGTGAAGGCACCCTCCGACACCGCCTCCACGGCCATCATCGTGCATGGCTACACCGACTATGCCATCAAGTTCATGTACATGGGCAAGATGTACCACGAGGCACTTGGCATGAACATACTCATGCCCGACCTGCATTATCACGGCGAGAGCCAAGGTGCAGCCATTCAGATGGGATGGCTCGACCGACTGGACGTGATGCGTTGGATCGACGTGGCCAACGACATATTCGGCTCGGTGCCCATGGTGGTGCATGGAGTGTCGATGGGGGCAGCCACGGTCATGATGCTGTCGGGCGAACAACTTCCACCGACTGTGAAATGCCTGGTTGAGGATTGTGGCTACACTTCGGTGTGGGAAGAGTTCTCGCACGAAATGCAGCAACGATACGGACTCCCCCCCTTCCCCATACTCCATGTGACCAGTCTGCTATGCAAATGGAAAATGGGGTGGTCGTTTCGCGAGGCAAGTGCATGGAAGCAAGTACAACGATGCCATCTCCCCATGTTGTTTATCCATGGCGACTCCGACACGTTCGTGCCCACAAGCATGGTCTATCCGTTGTATGCCGCCAAACCAACACCCAAAGAGTTGTGGCTGACAAAAGGTGTCACCCATGCTGCCTCCTACAGGAACAATCCGACGGACTACACCGAGCACATCCGCCAATTTACACAAAAACACATGCAAGCCTCTCCCACCCCCCTCTCTCCTTCAGGAGATGATTGAGGCGAGGCTCTTAATTCATTCACATCATGAACATTTTAGTGACTGGAGCAAATGGACAACTTGGCAACGAAATGAGGCTTGCAGCCTTATCGGCCAACCATCATTTCGTATTCACCGATGTCTGCGACATGTCGGTGGAATCGGCGGAGATGCTTGCCAAGCTGGCTGTTGGCGAAGTGTGCACCGACACCATCAAACTCGACATCACGAATCTTGAAGCCATTCGTTCGATTGTGAGGATCCATCGAATCGATGCCATCGTGAATTGTGCCGCCTACACCAATGTGGAAGCTGCGGAAGACAACCAGCAATTGGCCACCCTACTCAATGCCCAGGCACCCGCCAACCTCGCACAAGCCATGAAAGAAACCGGAGGGACGCTTGTACATATCAGTACCGACTATGTGTTTGGCAAAGAGCCCTACAACAAGCCTTGCAAGGAAACCCAAACAGGCACACCAACCGGAACCTATGGCCTCACCAAGCTCCAAGGAGAACAGGCCATTCTCAGAATCATGAATGACGGCCTTCCCCATAAACAGGGGGATAAGAGGGGGGCTTTCGTTATCATCCGTACGGCATGGCTCTACAGCGAATTTGGCAAGAACTTCTGCAAGACCATGTTGCATTTGCTATCGACCCGAAACACATTGAAGGTTGTCATCGACCAAGCCGGCACACCCACCTATGCAGCCGACCTGGCACAAGCCATCATGGCATTGCTGCAACACCCCACCCCATCGGGCATCTATCATTTCTCGAACGAAGGTGTTTGCTCATGGTTCGACTTCACAAAAGCCATCCAGCGACTTTGCCAATTGAACAATTGTCTGGTCATTCCCTGCCACTCGGACGAATTTCCGAGCAAGGTCGTCCGACCGGCTTACTCGGTATTGGACAAGACAAAAATCAAGCAACAACCCGACATACTCGTTCCGTATTGGATTGACTCCCTCGAACAATGTTTGGGACGTTTGGGATGTTTGAGTAAATAATCAAAATACTTTCACTCACCTTAAATTATCTATAGTCATGAGAAAAATCATCGGATTCATTATCTTTTGTTTGTGTGTTTTGTCGGCCTGTAAAAACAACGAGCCCTACACACTGAAACGTGGCATCAACATTGCGCACTGGCTTTCGCAAAGTGCGGTCAGAGGAGAGAAACGCGATGCGTACTTTACAGAAAAGGACGTGAAATACATTGCGTCATTGGGATTCGACCACATCCGCATCCCCATCGACGAGGAGCAGATGTTTACCGAGCAAGGCGAAAAGGAGCCTGAAGCCTTTGCCTTGCTACACCGTGCCATCAAGCAAAGCATCGACAACAACCTGCGTGTGTTGGTGGACCTGCACATCCTGCGCTCACACCATTTCAATGCCGCCGAGAAGCCTTTGTTCACCCAAGAATCCGCCCAAGAGGCATTCTATGAATGTTGGCGCAAACTGAGTGCCGAACTGTCAGTCTATCCGGTCGGAATGGTGGCCTACGAGCTGATGAACGAGCCTGTGGCCGACAATCCAGATGATTGGAACAAAATAGCAAGCCGCTGCTATGAGGTGGTGAGGGAGTTGGAACCGGAACGCATCATCGTAATCGGTTCGAACCGCTGGCAAAGTTTCAACACCGTAAAGGACTTGAAAGTGCCAACGGGCGACCCCAACATCATCATTAGCTTCCACTACTACAACCCATTCCTGCTCACCCACTACGAGGCATCCTGGACAGGACAGAAAAACTATCACGGCCCCGTGCACTACCCAGGACAACTGCTCACCGAAGAGGAACTTGAAGCCAACTGTCCGGAGGAGCTGAAAGCCTCCATCGCCGGCAACACAAAACAACACTACGACAAGGACACGTTTCGCAAGAACTTCAAGGATGCTGTGGAAGTGGCTGCAAGCTACGGACTACCCGTCTATTGCGGAGAATACGGCTGTCTGAGCTCAGCCCCCATCGACGACCGTATGCGCTGGCATCGCGACATGGAAGAAGTGTTTGAGGAAATGGGCATCGCACGTGCCCTGTGGTGCTATCGCGAAGGGAAAATAGGTTTTGGCATCCTGAAAAACGAGGAGCCGGACACTGCACTCATCGAAGCACTTCAATTGCCAAAGAAAGACTAACAAACAACATTTTATTTACTATTTGACAATTTACAATTT
>JAUNNV010000048.1:2212-15198 GCA_030531335.1 Bacteroidales bacterium | reverse complement strand
GCCACCTACCTGAAGAACAAGGTCATCACCCTGCCGGAGCAGAACCGTGCGGAAGGCATCCTGTCGTCGCCCTACAAAATCGTGGAGGGAAAGAGCCGCTACGAATACTACACCTACACTTGGTGCGGTATCGACCAAATGACGGGTAACTCCATGTACACTTTCAACGACGAGGAATACTACATCACCGACAACAATGAGGCAGATGGAAACATCATCTATGGCTCAAAGACCCACCTGAACGCTGAAGGAGTGGAAGTGGACAACACACTGATGGCAGCAGACAACTACACCATCATCAATGGCAAGGCATACGTGAACAACACCTCGTTCGCCAAACGCGAATGGCACGGCTCTGCCCTGCCGAAAGTGTTCGGAAGCTTCGCCGGTACGGTTTCCTACAAAGGTCTCACCCTGTCGGCCTTGTTGACCTACTCATTGGGTGGCAAGATTATGGACTCCAACTACTCCAGCTTGCTGGGCGCAAGCACCTCGCCTCGTTCCTACCACAAGGATGCCCTTCAGTCGTGGAACGGAGTGCCCGAAGGCATGACCGAATCGTCGGCCGACCGCTTGAACATGAACGGATTCGCACAGCTGAACAACGTGGATGCTGCCAACTCATATAACAACACCACCTCTTCGCGCTTCCTCACCTCGCGCGACTATTTGGTCATCAAGAACATCAATCTGAGCTACCAACTGCCAAGAACTTGGACAAAGGCCATGGATCTATCCAACGTTTCCTTGATTGCCACAGTGGAAAACCTGGCCACCTTCACGGCACGTCAGGGTATGGATCCTCAGCAGAATGTCAGCGGAGGTCAATACAACTATCTGGTGACTCCTCGTGTGTATTCATTCGGTGTTAATGTGAAGTTCTAAATCAATTAAACAAAAAAACAGTATGAAAATCAAGAATATCATCTATGCAGTGTGCTTAACATTGGTGAGCAGCGCATGTTCCAAGGACTACCTTGACACCCTGCCGGAATCATCCGTCGGCACAGCCACCATCTTCGAAAGCGCCGAAAACGCCAAACTGGCAATCAACGGCATTTGTAAAATGATGACCACCCAGTACCTTTCCACCCAAGGACTGAACGGAGAAGGCTCCATCAAGAACTGGTATGGCAACTACAGCGGCAACGACACACAGAAATCGAACCTCACGGGATGGGCCACGCTCATCAACATGAACTACTTCGAGAGTGCCAACAGCACCTACCTCACCTTCCCTTGGTACTACTACTACAAAATGATTGGCAATGCCAATGCCGTCATCGTCAACTTCAACGAAATAGCCGATTCCGATCCAGAAAAGGCCGACAAGCAGTTCATCAAGGCACAGGCTCTGACTTTCCGAGCATACGCTTATTCACAGTTGGCCCGCTTCTATTGCTACCGCTGGAGCGACACCAACAATGGCGCGACCCGTGGCTTGCCTTTGCGCCTCGACGACTCCGTAGGCGACCTGGAAGCATCGACCGTAGCCGAAACCTACGCCCAAATCTATGCCGACCTTGACGAAGCCATCCAACTGTACGAAGTTTCCGGGAAGGACCGCGAGGCAGGCGACCTTTACAGTCCGAATCTGAGCGTGGCCTACGGCGTGTATGCACGTGCGGCTCTGAACCGCGAAGACTGGACAAACGCAGCCAAGTATGCGCCCATGGCTCGCAAGGGTTATCCGCTGATGAGCAATGCCGACTATAACGCAGGCTTTAGCAAACCAACCAGCGAATGGATTTGGGAGGTATATGACGCAAGCGACCAGACCCTTTACTACTATTCCTGGCTGGCTTACCTGGCATCCAACTCTAATGCCAGTGTCTGCCGTTCCTATCCGTTCGCCATCAGCCGCGAACTGATTGAGCAGATTCCAGAGAGCGACATTCGCCGCAACCTATTCCTTGTGCCGCAAACCGAGGACGAATGGGCTTCCATCACCACAAGTTCGGGACGTACTTCCTCGGGAGCCTTGTACAAGCGCGCACAAGCCGACTATGCAAGCCGCGTCTATAGCACCAGCTACATCTTTGCCTACATGCACTTCAAGTTCCTGGTACAGGACAATCCGGGTGTGGGCGAACAGCCTATCTTCCGTTCTGCTGAAATGTACTACATTGAGGCCGAAGCAAAGTGCCACCTCGGAGGCAACGATGCCAGCGTGCAGGATTTGCTGTACGAACTGACCAACACGACAGGTCGTGACCCGGAGTATCAGAAGAGCACCAAGACCGGTGCGGACTTGTTGGAGGAAGTGAAGTTGTATCGTCGTTTCGACCTCTGGGGCGAGGGCTTTGACTTCTTCGACTACAAACGTTGGGGACAGCCCATCAGTCGCAAGACCTATGACGACGGAGGTAACTGGCACGCGACGTTCGCTGTCACCATCGAACCTTCCGATAAAAACAAGTGGACAATGATTTATCCGAAAAAAGAAACGGATTACAACAAGGCCGTAACCGCCTATCCCAAGAACTAACGCTTTTGTGTAACATATCGAGTGGAGCAATGGTCTCAAGCCATTGCTCCACTCGTTGGATATTTATTACGCCGTGAAATATATTCATATTGCGATAATCCTATCATTCATCATGGGTATCCCCAAGGCATATCCATGCACATCCGTGATTGTCTCGGGTAAGGCTACTGCCTCGGGCAAGCCCCTGCTTTTCAAGAATCGCGACACCGGAACACTCGACAACCGCATGCAACACTTCACAGGGCCGACCTACACCTTCATCGGGTTGGTCAATGCGGTTGAGAACGTCCGCTCGGTATGGGCGGGAACCAACTCCGCAGGATTCAGCATCATGAACACAGCCTCCTACAATTTGAAGGACGATGACGTGCCCGAGAGCAAGATGGGGCGCGAAGGCATCGTGATGTTCCAAGCCTTGGGCATCTGTGCCACGACGTCTGATTTCGAACATTTTCTGGACACCCTGACACGTCCGATGCTGGTCGAAACGAATTTTGGTGTAATCGATGCCAAAGGCGGTGCTGCCTACTACGAGGTGAACAACCATAGTTGGAAGAAATACGATGTGAACGACCCCTCGGTGGCTCCCGAAGGGTATCGCGTCGTGACGAATTACAGCGAGTCTGGACGACCCGACGATGCCCGTGGCGTGGAACGCTACCTGACAGCCTCCGCCATCATGAAAGAGTTGTGTCAGGGCAGCAAGCAGCGGAAGTTGGCCATCGACCATGGTTTCTTTTTCGACCAAATGTCGAGAAGCTACCGACACGAACGTTTGGGAGTGGATTACAACAGGGACTACAAGAAACTTCTTGGCCGAAAAGGCACAGGATTCGTGGTGGATCTGGATTTCATACCTCGTCGCAGCACCTCTGCTTCCGTTGTCATAGAAGGTGTGTCTGCCCATGAGAATCCCCTTCACACCGTGATGTGGACTATCCTTGGCTATCCATCCTGTAGCGTAGCCATACCCCACATCGTGGGCAATGGCGACCATCTGCCGGCCTACATGAAAGCTACGCGAGATTCCGAACACTCCAAGCTTTGCGACCTGACACTAAGCATCAAGGACAAGTATGTATTTCCCGAACATATCAGCAACGGCAAGCAGTATTTCCGCATGGATGCCGTACAGAAAGGTATTCTCGGCAAGCCGGCATTGAAAAAGTGTGCCCAACAGGGCGACAGGCAAATCCGTGAATCCTTCCTGCGAATCTTCACCGCTTGGTGTAGCGGCACAAGCAGCGATGCCGATTTCTATGCAGCCTATGAACAGCTGTGTCCATCGTTTCTCGACATCTATCAAAAGAACTTCAAAACGTATCTTCCATAAGCACTTTTTTTGCAAACCGACCGAACATATTCTCGGAAAAATTGTATCTTTACCGCGAATTAACAAATGGACACCTAAAAAACACGCACATGGACATGGGATTTGGAGAAGACTGCACAGTAAATAGGGTACCGACGGATGGTGATGCAGTTTGTTTGCTCGAAGCCATGAAGACACGACACAGTGTGCGGGCATATACCGACAAGGCTTTGCCACAGGCTGTCGTCGAGAAGCTGAACGACAGGATAACGAAACTGAACAATCAGCATGGACTACACATCCAACTCGTCACCCAAGAACCTAAGGCTTTCTCGGGCATAATGTCGTATGGACAATTCTCGGGGGTGAGAAACTATTTCGCCATGATAGGCAAGCAGTCCCAACTCTTGGATGAACACATAGGGTACTGTGGTGAACAGCTGGTGCTGTTGGCACAGACATTGGGACTGAACACATGTTGGGTAGGCGTTTCGTACAGGGCCGTAGAAGGCGCATACCACATAGCAAAGGGCGAGAAACTGGCTTGTGTGATAGCCGTAGGCTATGGTGCTTCACAGGGAAAGAACCACAAACGGAAAACCACTGAACAGGTAAGCAACGTGGGACCTTTCACCCCCGACTGGTTCCGCAAGGGAGTGGAGGCAGCCTTGTTGGCTCCTACAGCCATCAACCAACAACGCTTCCGCTTCGAATATGTCGGCACAACCCCTTCGGGCACCCATCGTGTGGAGGCCCACCGAGGATTCTCGCCAGTGGGATACACTCTTATGGACTTGGGCATAGCCAAACTGCACTTCGAGTTGGGTGCAGGGAAGGAACATTTTGAGTGGGCATCCCAGACACCCGATTGACAACGAGACAAAGGCCACGACATGTTACGCTCAAAAATCACATTCGACAGTTTTGTACGAGGACTCATAGTCATTGCTGCTTTTGTTGCAGTCATACTGCTCATCCGCTACTTGAGCAGTGTGCTGATACCCTTTGTCATTGCCCTCCTGACGGCGTACATACTGCGACCGATAGTCCGTTACATTGAACGTTCACGCATACTTTTTTGCTTGGAATACCTTTTTGAACGCATCCGACATCGTTTCGAATGCCCCCATCCATGGCATCGTTCGGATACTAACATCGATGCGGACGGAAAGCCGGTCTATCCCGAATGCTCGCGGTTTCGACGGATTCCTGCAGTCCTCACGACCTTGATCCTATTCGTAGCCTTGATTGTGGCTTTCTGCATGTTGCTGATTCCACCCATGGTGTCGCAAGGCGAGCATCTGAGCCGATTGGTAACATCGTATGTACAGAATGAGCTCAACAATTCCATGATGCCCGATTTCATCGGAGAGCAGTTGCATGCTTTGTTGGCATCAATCGACGTAAGAACCCTGCTGATGGACGCCAACGTGATAGATGTGGCAAAGAACATCCTACAGGGTACGTGGAATGTGGTGTCGCAGGGCTTTGGCATGGCAGTAGGACTTGTCACATCACTCATCTCTGTACTTTACTTGTTCTTTATCATGATAGATTACGAGAAGGAGTCGGAGCGTATCCTAAACTTGATACCGCAAGGCAATGGACTTTACAAGGACAAGGCAAATTATATATTGAAGAAAGTGGAGAACAACATGTCGAAATATTTCCAGTCACAAGCCTTGATTGCCTTCATCGTGGGCATTCTGTTTGCCATTGGATTTTCCATCATCGATCTGCCAATGGCCATTGGTCTCGGCCTTTTCATCGGCCTGCTCAACATGGTGCCTTACCTACAGGTCATCGGAGTCGTGCCGGCCGTATTGTTTGCCGTGTTGCAAGCATTGAAGGATGGGAATGACGTGGTGTTGGCATTGGTTGCTGTCGGAATAGTGTTCTTGGTTGTCCAGACCATCCAGGATGCCATCCTGACCCCTAAAATCATGGGCACGAAGTTCGACATGAGTCCCACCGTCATACTCCTGTCGTTGTCGGTGTGGGGGTCGTTGCTTGGCTTCATTGGCCTTGTCATAGCTATTCCTTTGGCCGACCTTGTGCGTCAGGCATACGATGTACTTGTGTTGAACAAAGAGAAAATACCATTATAATCTGATTATTATGAGAAACAAATTGTCACATTTCATCCTGACAACACTGTTGCTTGTGGTATGCGGTTGCCAGAATAACTTATCCGAACCAGTGGATGCCGCGTTGGCTTATCATTTCAATGCTCCAGCCGTCATTTGGGAGGAGAGTTTTCCTTTGGGCAATGGACGCATCGGTGTGATGCCCGACGGTGGCATTGACTGCGAGAACTATGTGTTGAACGAAATATCCATGTGGTCGGGAAGTCCACAGAATGCCGACAATCCTGCAGCCAGTGCCTCCTTGCCTGAAATACGCCAGTTGCTCTTTGCCGGACAGAACGACAAGGCGCAGGAGTTGATGTACCGCACCTTCACCTGTGGTGGACTGGGCAGCAATGGGGCAAACAGCTTCGATAAGCCCTATGGCTCCTATCAGCTTTTCGGAAACCTGGTTGTGGAATTTGAGAACGCCGACGATTCGGTGAGCGACTACCGACGTGAGCTCTGTCTTGACAATGCCATCGCCACTGTCGATTACAAGCAGGGGGGTGTCGTGTTCAGCCGTGAGGCATTCACTTCCTTCGCCGACGATGTGGTTGTGATACGCCTCAAGGCCAGCAAGCCGCAAAACTTCAACGTAAGCTACAACCGCCGTTCGAACGCGCTCATGCAGGAACCTGTTTGCAAGGCCGAGGACGGTGTCATTTGCATACAAGGACAATTGCCCGATGGCACGGAGGCTGAGGGAGCCCCCCTGCGCGGAATGACTTACGGAGGAAAAGTGAAGGTGTTGCTTCCGCAGGGCGGACGGATTTCCGACGGTAACGGCCGACTGGTGGTGACCGATGCCACGGAGGCTGTGTTGTTAGTGGCCATGAAGACAAACTACTGGGGCGACGACGTGCAAAAAGCCTCGGAAAAGCTTATCAACCAAGCGGAGGGAAAACCTTATGCCAAGTTGAAAGAGGCACATCTCACGGCTTTCAGGCGATTGTTCCGAAGAGTGAAGGTGGATTTAGGGCATCGTCCCGAACGTGAGGCGATGCCGATGGATGAGCGGCAACTGGCTTTCGCCAACGACCACAACGACCCCTCACTGCTTTCTCTCTATTATCAGTTCGGGCGTTATCTACTGATTTCTTCCACACGTCCAGGCTCCCTGCCTCCCAACCTGCAAGGCTTGTGGGCCAATACCATCAAGACACCGTGGAACGGCGACTATCACCTCAACATCAACTTGCAGATGAACCTTTGGCCTGCCGAAAAAGGAAATCTGGCGGAACTGCACGAGCCACTCATAGAGTGGACCTGCCAACAGGTGGAAAGTGGAAGACACACGGCAAAGGTGTTCTACGATGCGCGCGGATGGGTGACGCACATCTTGGGCAACCTGTGGCAGTTCACCTCGCCTGGCGAAGGCGTGTCGTGGGGAGCCACCAACACGGCGGCCGCATGGCTGTGCGCACACCTATACCAACATTATCAGTATTCGCTCGACAAGGAATATCTGCAACGGGTCTATCCTGTCATGAGAGAGGCTGCCCTGTTCTTCGTGGACATGTTGGTGGAAGACCCACGTAGCCACTATCTGGTGACGGCTCCTACCACCTCGCCCGAAAACTCTTTCCTGATGACCAATGGGAAGAAAGTGAGCGTGTGTGCAGGCTCCACCATGGACAACCAGATTGTGCGCGAACTGTTCACCAATGTCATCGACGCAGCCGACATCCTTCACACCGACAAGGCTTTCGCCGACACGCTCGCCACCTGCCGCAGCCGCCTCATGCCTACCTCGGTATCGCCCGACGGACGCATCATGGAGTGGTTGGAACCTTTTGAGGAGGCAGAGCCCACTCACCGACATGTGTCGCACCTCTATGGCCTCTATCCCGCCCACGAGATCTCCACCACCGACACGCCACAACTGGCCGAGGCCGCCCGCCACAGCCTACAGGTGCGCGGCGACGAGAGCACGGGGTGGTCGATGGGCTGGAAGGTGAACTTTTGGGCACGCCTTCACGATGGCGACCATGCCTACAAACTGCTTACTGACTTGTTGCGTCCCTGCAACACTAACGGATTCAACTACAGCAATGGTGGTGGTACATATTCGAACCTGTTTTGCGCACATCCACCCTTCCAGATTGACGGAAACTTTGGAGGCGCGGCTGGAATAGCCGAGATGTTGCTGCAAAGCCAGTGCGGCTACATCGAAATACTGCCGGCACTGCCTACCGCATGGAACGAAGGCAAGGTGAGCGGCTTGTGTGTGGAAGGTGACGCTGAGGTGGACTTTGACTGGAAGGATGGGAAATGGCAGCATTTCCGCCTGCGCGCGAAAGCCGACTACCTACATCGCGTCCATACGCACGGCACAGCCGTGACCTGTAAGCTGAACGGCAAGGAACTGCCTGCATCCGAATCTGAAATACTCGAAATCCCCATGAAGGTGGGAGAAGTGCTTGCCGTGGAAGCTCGCTAATTAATCAAGAATTAAGAATTTTATGCAATTTAAGTTATGAGAAAATGGATTATCGAGGCGGCAATCATTGCTGCCGGAATGTTTTGCATGGGAATGTGCATCATGAACGGACTTGATTCGTTCGCTGACAAGAACAGAGTGGTAAGCGTAAAAGGGCTTGCCGAACGTGAAGTGGAAGCCGACAAGGTGATTTGGCCACTCATCTACAAGCAAGTGGGCAACGACCTCACTGCGCTTTACACCCAAATCAGCAATACCAACCACACCATCATCGACTTCCTCAAACAGAAGGGACTCACCGATGAAGAAATCAGTATCAATGCGCCCGAAATCATCGACATGCAGGCCGAACGCTACAACAGCAGCCCTGTGGTGTATCGCTACAACGTCACTGGGGTCATCACCGTTGTGTCAAGCCAAGTGGCACTTGTACGCGACTTGATGCAGCAACAAAGCGAACTGCTCCGGCAAGGCATTGCCGTGGGCGGCAGTGACTACCGTTACAACATTCAGTACCAATTCACGAAGCTCAACGACATAAAGCCACAGATGATAGAACAAGCTACCAAGAACGCTCGTGCCGCAGCCGAAAAGTTCGCCATCGACTCCAATAGCCGCTTGGGAAAAATCATGCGGGCAAACCAAGGACAGTTCAGCATCGAGAATCGTGACGAGAACACCCCCTACATCAAGAAAGTACGAGTAGTGACCACCATCGACTACGCACTGCAAGACTAAGAAGCTGTTTTGAAAAGATTAATTGGAACATTTCAAAAAAACAGCTTCTAACATTCTACTATGTATGAACAAAATCTTACTCGCTACTGTCCTTTTTACTCTGATAGCATGTGACAATAAGACAAAAACAGCTGTATCCGACTCTTTAGATAGCATGAAACCCTCCGCTTTGGAAGTTGGGGCGAAAATATGCTCCCAGTTTCTTGGTTCAGTTCCTGAGAATTACGCTCCTGTCGGATATGACGGAGCGACATCATGCGGGGAAGGTCAAAACGTAATGTATGCCGTTGTGAGCCTCTGGTTGAACGCCTTGAAATTTGCCGAGAACAGCGAGAATGAGACACTGATACAGAATCTAATAGACATGTTCGAGCCATTTTATGGGCCGAAGAAGTCGCTACAGAGTGTTGGGAACCACGTTGACTATTCTATCTTCGGCTCAATACCCTTGAAAATAGCCGAAATAAACAATGACCCAAGAGCAAAGGAACTGGGAATACGTTATGCAGACCATCAGTGGGAGACACCCGATCCAGAATCGCTCGGGGGCAATGGCAATGCAAACTACGACACTCAGTGCTCCTATCTCGAACGCGGTTTATCCCCCCAGTCACGTTTCTGGATTGAGGATATGTATATGATAACTACCCTCCAGAATGAGGCATATACCCTTACTGGGGACAAGAAATATCTCGAAAGAATGGCAGAGGAAATGGTTCTGTATCTGGACATGCTTCAAAAAGAGAGCGGCCTCTTCTACCATGCAAAGGATGCACCTTTCTACTGGGGCAGAGGCAACGGCTGGGCGGCTGGAGGCATGGCTGACATGCTTTCAGTACTCCCCTCCTCACACAAATGCTATGCTCCTATAGCCGCACATTATAAAAGGATGATGGAGAGTCTGCTGGAACATCAGCACGAGAGCGGCCTTTGGGGACAACTCATAGATGGCAACGCTTGGGATGAGTCTTCCTGCTCCGCCATGTTCACCTACAGTATGATTCGCGGGCTGAAGCTGTCGATTCTGGATAGTGAACGTTTTGTTCCCGCCGTAGAAAAGGCATGGAAGGCACTATGTTCAAGGATAGACTCCTACGGAAATGTCGGAGGGACAGGAGCGGGCATCAACACCGGAACCACACGCGAATTCTATCTTGCGTGCCCGAAGGTGAACGGCGCTCCACACGGACAGGCAGCCATGCTTTGGTGCTGTGCGGCGTTGTGCGAAGAATGAAATAGTTGCCTTTTATGGCAGCAGGACGACACCTACCTTTGTCTTACCGTCCATCTTGACAACCAAGGGCTTTGGAAAATGCACCTGTCGGAGATATTGGCTTTCAAAAACGGCGGGCTGTGCATCAAGAACGTCCTTTCGGAAAATGCCATCGCCTCGCGAAGGATTGATGGTGAAATATCCCACGCCAAACGATGTGAGGTTCTGAAAGAAATGTGTCCCCTGGCTTGGATCGACGTGATAGTTTTGTAGGCCTTCCTCCACGATGAGACGCGCCGCTGAGATATGCGGCCACTTCACCGGTACGCCCAACCAAGGGTCGCTGCTCCCCCAACGCCCAGGGCCTATCAGGATGTAATGCGACCCATCTTGCAGGAAGCGTGCGTTCATACGTTCTATCTCCTCTGCAATGACAGGATTGTTGCCCGCGCTGTAGTTGTCGGTTCTCACATATACGACATCCGTCATGGTTTCCACAATGCCATGCCCCAGCGAATTACAGCTTTTCAGCAGGACATCGGTGTCGGCAATAAGATTGAGGTCCTCGGTAAGATTGGCCTTCACATCGACCATCGGACGAATCTGCAACAGATAGAAAGTGCCTGTCTTGTCGTCGGCGTTGATGGTTGCGGCAAACTCTATCTCGACAGGTCGGCGCATCTCCCGCTCGCCATAGCTCTGCGACAGTTGCAGAATCTTTGCCAAAGGAAACACTTCATGCTGAAGGATATTGGCAAAAGTTATTACCTTGCGTCCACCAGGGTAGATTCCATCGCGAATGATTTGGTCGTATGGGTCGAAAGTGGAAGCTATATATTGTAAGGAACCGTCCTTTTCAGCATCTTTGACACTGAGGTTCAGTAGGTTGAACCCATCGTCGAGCGAAAAGTCGTGTCCCATGTTGGTAAGGTCGAGAGCGAGGAAGCGTGTCTGCGTTTCGCGGAGAGCCAAATCAAGCTCACTGGTTTGCAACACCTGTGTAGGATGGTAAGGACATACGCGCAGAGTACGCCCACCATCCACAATATACTTTCCCAAGCCAAGTGCAAGACTCACCGTACCCTCCTCGGCCTTTTCCTCTCCAATAGGATAATAGTTCAAGCTACGTGCCACACCAGAAATGTTGGGGTAGAAATGAGTACCGTATTGCTTGCCGACCACTTCCTGAAGGATGACAGCCATTTTCTCCTGATCGATGACATTCGACGTGGCCTGCATGTAAGCCTTGCTGTCACGATAGAACACCGAAGCATATACACCCTTTATGGCATCGGACAACATTCGGAGCATTTCGTAACGATCCTCTAAATAAGGTATCATGTAAGTGGAATATATACCTGCGAAAGGCTGGTAATGGCTGTCCTCCAGTAACGACGATGAACGGATGGCTATCGGGGAGCGGACCACCTCGAAAAATGCGAAGAAATCCTCGGCCAAACGATTGGGCAGCTTGGCACGAAGAAAGGCACGCAGGATGGTCTCGTCGTCGGCATCGCTCAAAGCTATCTGATAGAGCTGGTTCGAGTCCATGAACTCATCGAAAATGTCGGTACAGAGAACCACCGTCTTCGGTATGGCGACAATGGCGTTGTCGAAATCACTGAATTCCTCGTGTCGCTTCACCATGTTGTCAATAAAGGCTATTCCACGAGCCTTTCCACCCAACGAGCCCTCGCCAATGCGTGCAAAATTGGAATAACGGTCGAAACGGTCGCGCTGAAACTCAGCCACGACACCTTGATTCTTGAGCTTTCGGTAAGTGACGATGACATCGAAAATGATTTGCCGGTGTTTATCCACTTCCTCAGGCGAATTGATCTTGATTTGGCGCAAGGCTTCGGCAGCCGGGAACATGGCACGCGAATAGAGCCAACGGCTTACGTGATTGCGCTGAAGATGATAGACCAAGCTCTCCTTGGGAATACTGAAAATGATGTTTTGCAGCTCCTTGAGGTTGTGCACCCGTGCAACCTCCTCTTTCGTTTGTGGATCGAGAAAGATAAAGTCACCAAAGCCGAAATGAAGGCGTACCGTATCGCGCAGGTCCACATTCATTTTCTTGGAATTCTTGTTCACGAAATAGGCATTTAGGCGTTGCAAGACCTCATCGCCTATCACGTCTGACGACTCCAAAATAAGCGGCACGAAAGCATCGTGCTTCCGAATTTCCTCCATTAAGCAAATGCCGGCAGTCTCATCCACTTTTCCATTCATTGGGAACTTGGCATCGGAGATGACACCCAACATGTTGTTGGCATATTTATTGTACATGGCCAAGGCCTCCTCATAATTACGTGCCAAGGCGATTTTCGGACGTCCGCGCATCCGCAACGTGCGCTGATGCTCATTGAGGGCTTCGGTAGCAAACAACTGGCTTTGCTGCAACACAAACTTGTAAAGATTGGGAAGCACGGAAGAATAGAATCGAATACTGTCCTCGACCAACAAGATGACTTGGACACCTACCTCAAGCACATCGTGTTCGAGATTCATGCGATCCTCCATCAACTTGATAATCGACACCAGCAAGTCGGTATTGCCTAACCAACAAAACACATATTCGAATATGCTGAGGTCCTCGTTTTCCATACGAGCTGTGATACCATGGGAAAAGGGAGTGAGCACCACCAACGGAATGGATCCGT
>JAUNNV010000048.1:0-2202 GCA_030531335.1 Bacteroidales bacterium | reverse complement strand
CCGTAATGTATCTTGATGTTGCGGGCGATGTCGAACACATCGTTGTTGTCGGAACCAGGCATCACGATAACAAGGTCGAACGACATCTGCTCAAGTTCATCGGCAGCCTCATCGAATGTACTCACCTGGGTGAAGCGAGGAGGATAACGTAAACTCAGGTTCATGTATTCATTGAATATCTTCTCATTGATGCGACCATCATCCTCAAGCATGAAAGCATCATAAGGATTGGCGACCAACAACACATTGAAAATACGTTTTGTCATGAGGTTGACAAACGAAGGATCCTTCATCCGTATGCCATTCAATTTTGACTTGTTGAACATGATTCCAAACAATGTTTATTTTTCAGGCAACAAATTTCGGCATTAATCTTGACGTATGCAATTTTTTCTTTCAAATCCCATTCCATTTTGTCATTAATGCGAGAACATGTCATATAACATTTTTCCATCTATTCCGCGTTTTTTTGCTCAAAAAAGTTGGAAAGTATGGATTAATCACCTATTTTTGCCCTGCAAACTAACAAAATGGAATATCGAACAACACCTTAAATTGCGTATGGAAATCAATAAAATCATGGCATCTTTGGAAGCCAAGCATCCGGGTGAGGCTGAATACCTACAAGCCGTAAAAGAGGTTCTGCTTTCTATTCATGACATATATAACGAACATCCCGAATTTGAAAAAGCCAAAATCATTGAGCGTTTGGTCGAGCCTGATAGAATCTTCACATTCAAGGTACCTTGGGTCGATGACAAAGGCAACGTACAAGTAAATCTGGGTTATCGCGTACAGTTCAACAATGCCATAGGCCCCTATAAAGGCGGTATCCGCTTCCATGCATCCGTCAATCTCAGCATTTTGAAATTCTTGGGCTTCGAGCAGACATTCAAGAATGCCTTGACCACACTCCCAATGGGTGGAGGCAAAGGTGGTTCCGACTTTTCGCCACGCGGCAAGAGCGATGCAGAGGTAATGCGTTTCTGTCAAGCATTCATGTTGGAATTGTGGCGTCATGTAGGGCCGGACATGGACGTTCCAGCCGGCGACATCGGTGTTGGCGGTCGCGAGGTAGGCTACATGTTTGGAATGTACAAGAAACTCACCCGTACACACACCGGCACCTTCACTGGCAAGGGACTGGAATTTGGAGGCTCATTGGTACGTCCGGAAGCAACGGGCTTTGGTGGCTTGTACTTCGTAAACCAAATGCTGCAAACCGCAGGTATCGACATCAAAGGAAAGACAGTAGCCGTTTCGGGCTTCGGCAACGTGGCCTGGGGCGCAGTGACCAAGGCCAACCAATTAGGTGCCAAGGTCGTGACGATTTCCGGTCCGGACGGATACGTATATGACCCCGACGGCATCAGTGGTGAGAAAATCGACTACATGCTGGAGTTGCGTGCCTCTGGAAACGATGTGGTCGCACCATACGCCGAGGAGTTTCCCAACGCGACCTTTGTGCCCGGCCGTCGCCCGTGGGAGGTCAAAGTTGACATTGCCCTTCCCTGTGCCACCCAGAACGAGTTGAACGGTGAGGATGCCCAACATTTAATTGACAACCATGTAACTTGTGTTGGCGAAATCTCGAATATGGGATGTACACCCGAAGCCATAGACAAATTCATCGAACATAAGATGCTCTACGCACCAGGCAAAGCCGTCAATGCAGGAGGTGTGGCAACCTCAGGATTGGAAATGTCACAAAACGCCATGCACCTGAGCTGGGCAGCCGAGGAAGTTGACCAAAAGTTGCACACCATCATGTCTGGCATCCACGAGCAATGCGTGAAGTACGGATACCAATCGGATGGTTACATCAACTATGTGAAGGGAGCCAACATTGCTGGATTCATGAAGGTGGCCCATGCCATGATGGCACAAGGCATCATCTGATACAAAAATGTTATCGACACGCAATTTCATGCGTGCCCCACGACATACACCAAACGCATTTTAAGCGTTGATTATTCTTTGGATTAGTTGTTGAAAAATCTTTTTCTCGTTTAGTTGTATTTGTATTTTGTATTGTAAGTTGGCGCTGCCTGCCTGAGAAGGTCGGCAGCGTTTTAATTTTTATTAACTTTCGAGACGATCCATGATATGTGTAATAATATTATCTTTGACACCGTATAATGTTTTATCTATCATGAAGAATCTTTTTTTCACAACCCTGCTATGTATCATGTCGTGTATGGT
>JAUNNV010000180.1 GCA_030531335.1 Bacteroidales bacterium | reverse complement strand
CATGTCGTCCACACACGAAGAATCGTCGCCGATAGCGCGGCAAAACGACTTCTTGTTGAGTATGCGTTCAAAAATGATGCCATACCTGTTTCCATACTTCACCAACTGGCCAGGAGCAGGACAAACAACGCCCACTTCACGGATTGCCCTCGATAGATTGATTTCCTCGATGATTGCATCAGGGTCAATGTTTTCATTGAACAGTTTGAGCATTTTTCGATTGTCAGTTGTGTGATTATAGCTCTCACCCTGGCTGCCAGCACCTACCAACACCCATTCGTTGGGGTTGATTACTTGTGCATCTTCTTTTCGTACCATCACGTTATATTTATTTCTTGTTGTGTCATTCCATTTCTTTTCGTTTGCAAGTTACTACTTTATTTTGATAAAATGAGAAGGTGAAACACCAAGTGTGTGACTTTTCTTTGTAAAACGTAAAAAAAAACTTTCGTTTTTTTCTCGAAGGCACGTAAATCGACGATTATTATCTATATTTGCAAAGCAAATGGTCGTATCACCACATTGGTGATGTGATTTTTACCTTCATCAAAAACAACAGATTAGTATGAGCATACACAACAACAAAGGCAACGAATGCCTCCTAAGTGCAACCAACAGCACTTGTGCTGACAAAGATCCTGCGCGAATGTTTGATATCATTTACGTACTCATGAAAAAAAGCATCTTACTGATTATGCTACTCCTGACACAACTTGCAGTGGCACAAAACCGACAGAACACCCTATGGTACAAACAACCCGCCAACGACTGGAACGAGGCGTTGCCCGTGGGCAACGGACGCATCGGCGCGATGGTGTTCGGACAGCCCTGGCACGAGACCATCCAGCTCAACGAAGAGAGCCTATGGGCTGGCAGCAAGGCACCGGGCGATGCCGATGCCACCGCACACCTGCCTGAAATACAGCAGAAACTCATCGACGGAGAGGTGGCCGAGGCTATTGCCTTATCGGAGAAATACCTACAGAGCAACCCCATGCGCATACGCTCCTACCAGAGCTTCGGACTCCTCGACATCGAGATGACAAGTCCGACAGCCAACAAGCTGACGGACTACGAGCGCAATCTACACCTGCCCTCGGGTGTGGCCACCACCACATTCACACAGGGCGATGTGCGCTTCACACGCGAGGTGTTCGCCTCGGCTCCCGACAACTTGCTGGTGATTCGCATTGCCGCCGACAAGCCACGACAACTCAACTTGAAGCTGTCGTATTCGCGTCAACAAGATGCCGTGGCTATGCCCACAGCCGACAACATGCTTTCCATTGCCGGACAAATCATCGACCTGCCCAGTCCGCAGACCGACAAGGCCGGAGCCCATGAGAAGTTCGGAGGGCTCGTGAAGGGTGTGAACAAGGGAGGGACGCTGCTGGCTGTGAACAACTCGATATGGGTGAGCGAAGCCGACGAGGTGGTGTTCTACGTGACCATGAATACCGACTACAACTTCGAGAAACTCAATTTCGATCGCAACATATCGCCCACCGACCTGTGCCGACAACAAATAGACAAGCTGAAGAGCCGCGACTACAACGACGTGAAGGCACGCCATACGGCCGACCATGAGAGCCTGTTCGGCCGCGTCTCGCTGACCTTGGGCGACCCACAGTGCAACGACTTGCCCACCGACGAACGCCTCCGTGCCGTGAAGGAGGGTGCCATCGACCCTGCCTTGGTGGCCCTTTACTTCCAGTATGGCCGCTACATGCTCATGGACTCCTCGCGCCATCCCGGCGTGCTCCCCGCCAACCTACAGGGCATTTGGTGTCAGGACATGAACGCCGCGTGGAACTCCGACTTCCACACCAACATCAACATACAAATGAACTACTGGCCTGCCGAGGTGTGCAACCTGTCGGAAACCGTGCAACCCTTCTCCGACTGGATAGACAAGTTGCGCGAGCCAGGACGAGTCACCGCCCGCAAGACCTACAACGCGCGGGGATGGACGGTAAACCACGTGTCGAATCCCTTCGGACACACGGCCATCAGCGACGGTGTGGGCTGGGGCACCTTCCCCATTGCAGGCGCATGGCTGGTACTCCACCAATGGGAGCACTACCTTTTCACAGCAGACACCGACTACCTCCGCACAACAGCCTATCCGTGCATGAAAGAGGCTGCGGAGTTCCTGCTCTCGTTCATGATAGACGACAAGGAGGGACACCTTGTGACTGCCCCATCCAACTCGCCAGAGAACACCTACCGCCTACCCGATGGACAGACATTCAAACTCACCTACGGAGCCACCATGGATGTGGAAATCATCACCGAACTGTTCGAGGCCTGCCTCAAGGCCGGCAAGGTGCTGAAGACCGATGCCGACTTCGGCAAACAAATCCGACAGGCACTGAAAAAACTGCCACCCATCAAGATAGGCAAACGTTACAACACCATACAGGAATGGATTGAGGACTACGAGGAGGTGGAACCGGGCCACCGGCACGTGTCGCACCTGTTCGGACTCTATCCGGGCACCCTCATCACGCCAGCCCGCAAGCAGTTGTTCGAAGCAGCCAAACGCACCATCGAACGCCGCCGCAAATACAACGAGGATCCCAAGACACGCCAAGGCTCCTACACGGGATGGAGCCGCGCATGGATGATCAACTTCTACGCCCGCCTGCTCGACGGCGAGGAGGCGGGAGCCAACGTGCAGGCACTGCTCGGCAAATCGACCCAATGGAACCTGTTCGACTCGCATCCACCCTTCCAAATCGACGGCAACTTCGGCGGTGCCGCCGGTATCGCCGAAATGATGCTACAGTCGCACGCCGGAGAACTTCACCTACTGCCCGCCATTCCCTCGGCCTGGAGCCACGGCGATGTGAGCGGACTGCGCGCCCGAGGCGGATTCACCGTCGATATGAAGTGGGCCGACGGCAAACTCACCGAAGCCATCATCCATGCCAATCGCCAGCAGAAGTGCGCCGTGCGCTACAATGGGCAGGTAAAGCAGATACGCGTGGATGCTGCAAAGCCATATAAAATACGTTTCGATTGACCCCAACCCCATCCCCAAGAACCGAGTAGGAGGAAAATAACGCAACATCCCCCCCCAGGCCGTCCGAGAACGGACTTTTGAGGCATATCACAGTGGGCAAAG
>JAUNNV010000179.1:1644-3158 GCA_030531335.1 Bacteroidales bacterium | reverse complement strand
AATGAGCGCGTATTTTTCTATAACCAGAATGTAGAAGTTGACTTCTACGTTCCTGAAGATGAATTAGCAATACAGGTTTCTTATTCTATCGAAGGCTCAGATGCAACAGAAAAACGTGAGGTGGAAGCATTACAGAAGTTACCCAAAGCCTTATCATGTAAACGCAGGATCATCATCACCTATGATGAAGAGAAAATTATGGAAGATGAATATGGTGTTATAGAGGTTATTCCTTGTTGGAAATGGCTGATTCAATGTGCCATAAATGTCAGATGTCGGGTAATTGAGTGAGAATAAGGTTTCTTATTTTTTCTCTCATCGTTCCCTGAATTGCATTTTTAAGTCTGCAAATTATCGCAGATTTGAAGGGTACGAACGAATTTTGGGTCAAAATTAAAGATAAAATCGGATATAAACAAATACTAACCACCAAGTGTTAAAATGCAAAAAGCCACCCAAATGGATGGCTTTCTGTTAGTTAGCGGCAGTTAGTATATTATGCTGATAATCAATTATTTGCCGATGCAGAAATGGGAGAATATGTTTTGAAGCACGTCGTCGGTAGTAACCTCGCCCACAATTTCGCTCAAGTGGAAGAGGCATTGGCGAAGGTCTTCGCACACAAGGTCGCCACTGAGATGCATTTCAATTCCTTCTTGTACCCGACGAATGGATGCAAGTGCACGAGAGAGTGCTTCGTAGTGGCGTTGGTTCGTGACAACCACATCGCCCGATGTCGGCATGTTGTGCGCGATTTGTCGCAAAAGCATGGTCTGGAGTTGTTGTAAACCATTGCCTTGCTTGGCCGAGACGTGCACCGACAAGCTTCCGCAGTATTGCTTGTCCTCTACTTCGATTCCATCGACAGACTCAGGAACCGCCCCAGCGTCTGCACAATCGAACGGAGGCAGGTCGGACTTGTTGATTATGCGGATGAGTGTCTTGCCTTGGGCTGCACGGACTATTTGGGATGCCGTTTCGCGGTTCGGGGGTTGGCTGCCATCGATGACCCACAACACTATTTGTGCCCGCGCTATCTGACAGAAAGTCCGTTCGATGCCCAGATGCTCTATAGTGTCAGTGGCACTGCGGATGCCTGCGGTGTCGATGAAGCGAAACAATACCCCGTCAATGACGATGGTGTCCTCTACCACATCGCGGGTTGTGCCTGGGATGTCGCTCACAATGGCCTTGTCGTCGTTGAGCAAGGCATTGAGCAGTGTGGATTTTCCTACATTCGTGTCGCCGACAATCGCTATGGGAACACCTTGCTTGATAGCGTTGCCCATTTGGAAGGATTCTGTCAGGCGCGATAGTCTTTGTCGGATGATATCTGTCAGTTGGCGTAGTTGGCTACGGTCGGCAAATTCCACATCCTCGTGGTCGCTGAAGTCGAGTTCGAGTTCGAGCAGGGAGGTGAGTTGAAGCAACTGGTCGCGCAGTTCCGACAATTGCTTGCTGAATCCCCCACGCATCTGGCTCATGGCCAGTCGGTGTGAGGCCTCGCTTTGCGA
>JAUNNV010000179.1:0-1634 GCA_030531335.1 Bacteroidales bacterium | reverse complement strand
CCATGAAGAAACGCTCGCATGGTAAATTCGCCAGGGCACGCAAGCCGACATCCAACTTGAAAGAGCCTCTGCAAAACCTTTTGCAGGATGTATTGCGAAGCATGACACGACAGTTCCACGCTGTCCTCGCCCGTGTAGGAGTGGGGCGCACGATAAATCGAGGCCACGACCTCGTCGAGCACCTCGCCCGTAGCGGTGAGCACACGACAATAACGAAGCGAGGATGGACGGCACGAGGTGATGTCGCGGTCGAGGATGGACGAGGATGCCGCCAACGCATCGGGTCCGCTGACACGCACTATGCCGATGGCACCTCCCGATGCGGTGGCTATGGCGCAGATGGTGTCGTTATTGGTCATAATCGGTCGAGAACGCGGACAATGAGGTTGTCGATCGTATTTTTATAACTGGTGAAAGCCGTTTCGGCTACCCGATTGGCCACGACCAGACAACAGGTGACGGCACGATGTCCCATGAGGGCGGAAAGTCCCGCCACGGCCGAGCTTTCCATCTCATAGTTCACAATACGCAGTCGCTGATGGCAGAATGATTCTATTTTCTTGTTTTGGTCGGGGTCGGCCAAGTCGAGCCGGAGCTTTCGGCCTTGTGGCCCATAGAAGCCACAAGAGGCGATGGTGATGCCCCGCACCATGTCATCGCCGGCCATACGTTCCATCAACTCGGCATCAGCATGAACCACGTATGGGTGTGCCATGCCAGTGTTGCCTGTCCATCGCATGTGGTGGAGGAAAGCTTGCTCCAAGTCCAGGTCGCACACTTGGTTGCGGTGTGCATAGAAATTGAGTACTCCATCAAATCCGATGGACTTTACCGAGCAAATGAACGAGCCTACAGGTGCCTCAGGCTGGAGTCCGCCACACGTTCCTACACGTACGATTTCGAGCGATGTGGTGTCGGCTTTCACCAACCTGGTTTGGAAATCGATGTTCACCAAGGCATCCAGTTCGTTGAGCACAATATCCACATTGTCGCATCCGATGCCTGTAGAGACCACAGTGATGCGTTTGCCTCGGTAAGAACCTGTGATGGTGTGAAATTCACGGCTTGTGATGTCACATTCAATGGTGTCGAAATGAGCCGCCACCATAGGCACACGACCGATGTCGCCCACAAGCATGATCTTATGCGCAATCTGTTCAGGACGCAGATGCAGATGGAAACACGTACCATCGTCGTTGATGATGAGTTGTGACTCGGGAATGTATTGCGATGTTGTCATAAGGGCTTCATTGTGAATTATGAATTAAGAATTTTGAATTTTGACCTGCACTCCCAAAAATTCGCAAAGCGAATAATCTTAATTCAAAAACAGCTTCTAATTCTTAATTAATTATCTATTTCTTCGTTGCGAACCTTGACCGTCAACTCGTCGATGGACTGTTGAAGGGATAGTTGGGTTTGCTCCAAGGCGATGATTTGACTGGCCAAAGCGGATTTGTCGTCGGCTGTGGCATAGGCATTGCGCTTCTGCTCAAGTTCGAGTTCCGTCTTTTTGAGTTGGCGGATGTCTTGCTGCAATGCTGTAAAGTCGGCAGCTGCCTGCTTCGACTTGAAATCGCGCAATGTGTGATAGGTTCGGTCATCATCGACGACAAACACAAAATCGTGTTTTT
>JAUNNV010000047.1 GCA_030531335.1 Bacteroidales bacterium | reverse complement strand
GAGCTGGCCCTGCTCATAGGTGAGCGAAATGGAGGTGCCATCGAATTTCAGTTCGCAACATATTTCAAAATCCTCGCCGAGCGCACCTTTCAAGCGATTGTAGAAATCGGCTATTTCCGCTTCGGAATAGGTGTTGGCCAACGACAGCATGGGGTAGCGGTGTTCTACTTGTCGGAAATCCTTGCCCAAGTCGCTTCCCACACGTACCGATGGCGAATTGTCGTCGTGCATTTCAGGATGCAAGGCTTCCAAATCCTGCAAACGGCGCATCAGACGGTCGAATTCACGATCATCAATCAATGGAGCATTCAGTACGTAATAGTTATAGTTGTGTTCATGAAGTTGCTTCCGCAGCTCAAGTATCTCTTCTGGCTCGCTCATTATTGTTCCTTTAATAAGTCGGGACGCAATCTCATGGTTCGTTCCATCGACTGCTGTAGTTCCCATTCCTTTATTTTGGCTTCGTGTCCCGACAACAGGATGTCGGGAACCTTCCATCCCTTATATTCTGCAGGTCGTGTATAAACGGGAGCTGCCAGTAGATTGTCTTGAAACGAGTCCGACAAGGCCGACTGCTCGTCGCTGATGACTCCCGGTATGACGCGCACCACCGCATCGCTGATGGCTGCCGCAGCCAGTTCGCCTCCTGTGAGTACATAATCGCCAATGCTTATTTCCTTTGTGATTAGATGCTCGCGAATGCGCCAGTCTATCCCTTTAAAATGCCCGCATAGGATTATCAGGTTTTCCTTCAGCGACAATTCGTTGGCCATGGGTTGATTGAACCGATTGCCGTCGGGGCTTGTGAAAATTACCTCGTCGTAGGTTCGCTGTTCCTTCAGTTCCGAAATGCACCTATCTACAGGTTCGATTTTCATCACCATCCCCGCAAACCCACCAAACGGATAATCATCGACTTTCCGATAGTGGTCGTATGCGTAATCGCGCAGGTTGTGGATATGGAACTCAGCCAAGCCTTTCTTTTGTGCCCTACTCAAAATGGAACAATTGAAAAAGCCTTCGAGCATTTCCGGAAATATGGTGATGATATCAATGCGCATGAGTGGATGTACTATTAATTCTTTTAATAAAACTGATACGTGTTGTAGTAGTCGTGCATACTGGCTGCATCGAGCGCAACAGGCCAATACACACCCACTTCGTATTTCTCGCTTGCCTTCATGTTTTCCTCGTTCTCATCGAAGAATCCATTGCTTTCGTGAAGTACTTTCGTGAACTGAGCATCGGCTTGGCCCAATATCTGCGCATAGACATCGGGCAAACGCTCCATCAGGATCTCCTTAGTGCAGTGGTTGCCTGTGAAAACCACCAACTGTAGAATCCGCTGGTAATCCTCGTCGGGGAGTTCTATCGTTATGCGGCTCACGGTTCCGTCGAGCACGTCGAAAGCCACATAGGCTATAAGGTCAATACATTTCATATTACAAGTCCTCCTATTAGTTCGTTGACTGATTTCATGTTGTGTCGCTGTAGGTAGTCGGCGATTCCATCCACAACCCTTACGCTTGTTGTCGGATCCACGAAATTGGCTGTGCCTATCTCCACGGCGGTGGCTCCTGCCAACAAGAATTCCACGGCATCGGTGGCTGTCGTGATGCCGCCCATGCCTATCACGGGAATCTTCACAGCCTGTGCTACTTGCCACACCATCCGTAGGGCTACCGGCTTTACAGCCGGTCCGCTCATGCCGCCGGTTACGGTCGAAAGTAGCGGTTTGCGTGTTTCCGCATCGATGGCCATGCCCAACAGGGTGTTGATGAGCGATACACTGTCGGCACCGGCATACTCTACGGCCTTGGCTATGGATGCAATGTCGGTGACATTGGGTGATAGTTTCACAATGAGTGTTTTTCGATATGCTTTCCTCACGGCCTCCACCACTTCGGCAGCGGCCTTGGGTGACACACCAAATGCCATGCCGCCTTGTCGGACGTTTGGACACGATATGTTGAGTTCTATGGCGGGAATCTTTTCCAATTCATTGATGACATTGGCTGCGGCCACATAACTCTCGATGTCGGATCCAGACACGTTTACAATCATGTTTGTGTCGATGTCCTTGATGACGGGATAGATTTTTTCGGCAAAATGCCGTGCTCCCTTGTTCTGTATTCCAACTGCATTGAGCATACCCATGGGTGTCTCGGCCATGCGTGGATATGGATTGCCTTCGCGAGGAGCTATCGTAGTGCCCTTCACGACAATGCCGCCCAAACGGCCCAAGTCAATGAAATCGGCGTATTCCACACCGTAGCCGAAGGTTCCCGATGCCACCATGACAGGATTCTTCAACGACAAATCCCCGATTCGTACACTCAAATCAGCCATGTCAAATCATTTATGTTAAACACAGGACCATCGGTACATACGCAACGATGTCCCTCCTTGGTTTTCTCTACACAACACAAGCAGGCTCCCACCCCGCAAGCCATTCGGTTTTCGAGCGACACCTCACACCAAACTCCATGCTCATGGGCATATCGTGTCACGGCCATCATCATGGGTTTCGGGCCGCAGCAGTAAATCTTGTCGAAGACTTCCTTGCGCTTCAACAAGCTGTGTTGGGTTACGAACCCTTGTTCTCCCATTGAGCCGTCTTCGGTTGTGACATATACATCGCCCACTTGCTCAAACTCCTTCACTTGAAGCACATCGTTGGCTGTGCGTGCTCCTAACAGGAAGGTGGAATGGCATCCCAGACCTTTCAAATCCACGCCCAACTGCAGGAGTGGAGCTACTCCCACACCACCACCTACCAACAAGGTCTGGCAAGGAGTGTCGGGAAGGGTGAAGCCATTGCCCAAGGGTAACATCACATTCAGCAGGTCGCCCTTTCGCAGCTGAGCCAGATGCTGCGTGCCGCCGCCAACGGTCTGTACCAGCAACCAAAGCTCATTCTTCTCCTTGTCGATTCGATGAATCGAAATAGGTCGTCGGAGCAATACGCTTGGTGTAGCGTCAATGCGGACCTCGGTAAATTGTCCACATTTCATCGGTGGAAGTATCTCGTCGCGAGTCAGTTTTAGCAGGATGCAACGTTGGTGTAAACGTATGGCATCGGCCACTGTCAAATCACATATATACTTTTTCATTGTTTGTTGCACGAGTCCTAAATCTCATCGGCATCTACAAAATATGCCCTGTCGTGGACAATCAATACCCTTACTTTCCGAATTTTTTCCGTGAATGTCAACACAAGCTCCGTCGCCGAATAGACGGCTATCTTGTCGCCTATCAGCTTGAAGCGGATGTTTACCAAGTCCTCGTCGTGTGTGCCTATTTTCAGATAGCGCACTTCGTTGCCCGACATCCCGGTCATGTCGATGAGGTACTCGCAGTTGGGCAAGTGTGTCCCACCCAACAGCGACACGCACCCTTTTCCTCTCACCAATACGCTTTTGCCATCCTGACAATAGCTTACGTTGCCGCTATTGTCTTTCACAGGATACGGACTGCCCCATTTCAGAAAGATTCTCGACGAGAAGTCCATTACTCCGGTTTCTATTTGCTGCGAGTAATTGTGGCGCAATGCGAACTTGCGTCGGAAATGCAATTTGTCGGGTGAGAAGGTCGTGGAGGCGTTGGCCTTTATCACCATCCCGTCAGCACGGTGCAGGTCGTATTCCACTCCCTTGTTGCGTTCCACAGCCTCATAGAGGTAGGTGTTGCCATACTGCCAGTTATCGACTTTTGTCGGGTTTATACGGTCGAAAGTCAGCAGCTGGTATTTGGTTTCCTCGCCTTCCACCACATCGAGTATGGTTCCCCATCCCCGAAATCCACCAGTGGGCATGTCAAGGTTGAGGTCGTATAGATAGGAGAGGTCGTCGATGCTGAACACCTTGTAGCGGTCGGCTTCGGGTGTCCATCCGAAGCCCGACACCACGTATCGTTTGCCCCCGATGCGCACTACATTGATGCCCGTGAGACTCTTGACGGCATCGCTCTGCTTGATGAGCTTGTAGCCGCCATCTATCCGATCGGAGCGTTGCAACGACAGTGTGCTTGACCCCTTCGAGTAGATTAGAATCCATTCGCCACGCTCGTCGTCGTAATACACGAAATTATCCTCGTCGCCCTTCATGATATCCGAATAGTCGAGTTGCGAGCAAGTGATTTCGTTGTATCCGTATCGTGGGTCGCGTAGGGTCTTGCCCACACACAAGCAGTGTGGATTTCCCCAATGGGCAAACACATACCATGCGCCATCCTTTCGGTTGTATATGATATGAGGTGCCACCATACCCCTCACGGAGCCATCGGTAAAGAAACCCTGCATGGCACCTATGAGTGTGAACTTACACGTGTTCAGATTGTAGGCATACACCGTTTGCCCCACACCAGCCAGTCGTGAGCTTACGCACAGGAAATATTGGTTGTTCTCGCATATAGGCGAACCATCCTCATACGTGCAGATACGGAAATCGGCTTGCCCTACACCCGTGCTCAACACCTGTTTCGAGGGAAGAATCCGTCCCTCTCCGTCGGTTTCGACACCCACTGACCAGTAATAGGCATTTCGTACAGTCACGCTTTTCTGTGTCACCACAGCTTGTCCCAGATAACGTTTTATGTGCAGCGAGTCTTGCCCAAACATCATCGCACATGCGATTACGCAAAGTGCGAAACACATAGTTATTCGATTCATCATTTCTTTTTTCTTGTTAATTGCCGCAAAGATATGGAAAAAACGTATCTTTGCAAAGTAAATTATGACACATTATTTTTTAAATATGAAACCAAACAATCTGACACTTTTGAAACGAATGCTTTCAATGGGCATCGTGTTACTATGCACCACAACTCTATTGGCGCAGAAAGACGTATTGAAAACCAAGTATGCCGAACCTGGCGTGGCTGATGCTTTCAAACCAGGAGCCGCATGGATGAAACTTCCTGCCTATTCTGACCGTGCTGGTTGGGATGCTTTGCTCGATGATGACGTGAAACGTCAGCTTATTGCCGCCGGTGAAGAACGACTTGACTACAAGTGGCAGCATATCAATGCTACGCAATATCTTGAAGTAGAGCGCACCGGTGACCGTTACGTCATGCAAAACACTTGGAGTGCCAACTCTGGCAGTTTGTCAACCTTCTTGCTGGCCGAACTGGCCGAAGGTAAGGGTCGTTTCCTCGACCAGCTAATCGATGCCGTGTGGTACTACACCTATAGTCCTGCCTGGGTTTATTCCGCCCATACCATAGCCCAACGTAGCAAACGGGCCTTGCCCGATCCCACTGAGGTACACATCGACCTTGGCGCCGGCACCTTGAGCCTGCTATTGGCCTATACCCTCCATTTCTTTGAACCCGAAATCGACAAAGTCGATCCTGTGTTGTGTCGTGAGCTGCGCAAGACTCTCCATCGTTACATCTACGACAGCTACCTCGATAACAGCCTCGACGATGTGAACAGTTGGTTGGGCACTCACGGACAAGCGGTGAACAACTGGAATCCTTGGGTCAACTCCAATGTCATCCTCTCGTTCCTACTTGTCGAAAAAGACAACGATGTACTTCACAAGGCTTTGGCCAAGTCGGTGGCTTCGGTCGATAACTTCCTCAACTATGTACAATCCGATGGTGCTTGTGAGGAAGGTCCCGGCTACTGGTACGAGGCTGCCGCTATGCTCTTCGACTACATGCAGATTCTTTATGAGGCATCCGAAGGCAAGTTCAACATGGTCGGTTCCGACCGCGTAAAGCGTATGGGTGAGTACATCTCGCGTGCATACATCGGCGGCAAGCACTATGTACTCGACTTTGCCGATGCCAGTGGCACGGGCAAACCCGAATTTGGGCTCATTTGGCGTTATGGAAAGGCTGTAGGAAGCAGCGAGATGCAGAACTTCGCTCTCTTAGGCTTGCAAAACAGCGACAAGTTCGATCTCAGCCTCAGTTCCTTCCACACCATGTTCCGCCGTTTCAAGTTCTATCAGGATTATCCAGAGATAAAGCAATTTGTGGCCAAGGCCAACGAACGTGTCCAACAGATAGGTATGGAAGCCACTGTGGCAGAGTTGCGTCGCGAGGTGCCAGCCTGTACTTGGTATCCACAGACCGAGGTGGGCATGATGCGCACTCCCGATGGTTGTTACTTTGGTGTGAAGGGTGGTTACAATGACGAAAGCCATAACCACAACGACATAGGCAATTTCGTGTTCTATGTCGATAACACACCCTTCATCATCGATGCCGGTGCTCCCACCTACAGCCGAAAGACTTTTAGTAGCGAGCGATATACCATTTGGGCCATGCAAGGGCAATGGCACAACACACCAAGTATTAATGGAGTGCAACAGAAGGATGGACGCGACTACAAGGCAACCAACACCAAATTCGTACAGGGCAAAAGCAGACACACGTTGAGCTACAACATTGGAACAGCATATCCTACCGAAGCTGCCTGCGACAATTGGAACCGCACTTTCACTCTCAATGCATCGCGCCACTCACAACTCGTCATTACTGACAGTTTCAAGCTTACCGAGCGCAAGGCTGCCGATGTGGAGCATTTTCTTGTGAAGGGAGAGGTGACACTTGAGAAGCCAGGCGTGCTTACCATCACCAACGAGGGTATCACCGTGCGCATGACTTATTCACCCACACTCACGGCGATAGTGGAGACACGTGTTCTCGATGACCAGCGTCACATCAACGTGTGGGGACAGACGTTGCATCGCATCAGTCTTACCTCATCGGCCAATGCTCCTGCCACAGGCAGTTATCAGATAAAGATTGAGCCTGTCCGATAAGCCTATTGATTTTAGAAGCTGTTCTGATTGTCTCAAAACAGCTTCTTAACAGCGTAATAAATGACACCTCAATAGAATGTCCGTAACATGTAATTTTGTGGAAAAATGAAACAATCGATTATCCAAATCCAAATCATCAACAAATCCAAGCATCCACTGCCTGAATACGCGACTTCGCTGTCGGCTGGTGTGGATTTGCGTGCCAACATTGAGAGTGACATAATGCTTCGCCCGATGGAACGTCGAATGATACCGACTGGACTGTTCATGGCATTGCCTGAGGGTTTCGAGGCACAGATCCGTCCACGCAGCGGATTGGCTTTGAAAAAAGGCATAACGGTGCTCAACTCTCCAGGAACGATTGACGCCGATTATCGAGGCGAAATATGCGTCATACTTGTCAATGTCTCGACCGAGGATTTCGTGATTTGTGATGGCGACCGCATAGCCCAAATGGTGATTGCGAGACACGAACATGCTGAATGGATGGAAGTCATCACACTCACTGAAACCACACGCGGAGACGGAGGATTTGGACATACTGGAATGTGATAAGAACGCTTTAACACAATCTCAATGCAACATTTCCACGATAAGTCAACAAGGATATTCACACTTATCGCAGTCCTGTTATCCTTATTGTTTTCTTGTTCTTCAACCAAACGAGTCGCCAACATTTCCAGTACGGCCGACCCACTATCGGTCGAGGAGAGGAACAAATACGACAACTATTTCCTGGAAGCTGTTCGAATGAAGGAGAAAGGCTGCCACGATGCGGCATTCGACCTTTTGAACCATTGCCTCGACATTCATCCCAACGGAGCGGTAGCATTGTATGAAATGGCCAAATACTATTTCTACATCGACCAAATAGATAAAGGAGAGGAAGCGTTGAAAAAAGCGGTGGAGGCCGATCCAGACAATTATTGGTACAAACAAACATTGGCCATTTTTTACCAAAACAAGCAGCAAACCGATAAGGCCATTGCCGTGTTGGAGAATATGACGTTGCAGTTTCCATCAAAAACAGAGCCTTTGATTGCACTAATTGATCTTTACAACAGCACACGCGATACCGACAAAATGCTGACTACCTTGACCAGATTGGAACAACTCGATGGGAAATCGGAACATTTATCCATGCAAAAGGTCCGAATACTCATGTCGGCTGGCAAAAACGAGGACGCACTGGCTGAGATGCAAGCACTTTCATCCGAATATCCCTACGATTTGCGTTACCGCAACTTGTTGGGTGATGCCTTGTTGGAAAATAATCGTCCCAATGAAGCACTTGCCATCTACCAACAGATTCTGGCTGCCGACTCAATGTATGCCCCAACATTGTTGTCGTTGGCAACCTGCTATCAAAAACAGGGCAACGACAGTTTGTACAAGGCACAGCTCGACAGAATCCTGCTTAGCGAGAGCGTGGATGGCAAGTCGAAGGAAAGCATCATGAGACAGCTCATAGCAAGGTCGGAGCAAGGATACAAAGACAGCATTGCCATATCCCAGATGTTTATTAAGGTACTCAGCCTAAAACAAGAAGATACTGACTTGGCAACTTTGGCCGTGCAGTATCTGCTGTCAAAGAAAATGAACGCTGAGGCGACAGTCGTGCTCAACAGAATGATTGAGATTGATCCTGAATGCAAATCAGCTCATTTGCAGTTGCTCAATTTTGCCATCAATGAGCAAAATATGGAAGATGTGATAAAGATTTGTACTCCAGCCATCGAATATCTTCCGAATGCCCTTGAGTTTTACTACTACATGGGTATCGCTCATTTCCAACTAAAGGAAAATGATAAGGCACTTGCTGTTTTCAAAAAGGCTTTGACACAGATTACTCCGGAGAGCGACAAGGACATTGTCTCTGACTTCTATGCCATCATGGGAGACATCTACCATGCCAAGAGCAACAGTTCACAAGCATACGAGGCGTATGACTCTGCTTTGGTATATAAGCCGGACAATATTGTTGTGCTCAACAATTATGCGTATTATCTTTCATGTGAGAACAAAGACCTCGACAAGGCAGAGGAAATGAGCGACAAAGCAGTAAGAGCAGAACCTGCAAACGCCACCTATCTTGACACCTATGCTTGGATTCTCTTCCAGAAAGGGCGATATGCTGAAGCAAGGCTATACATGGATCAAACGCTACAGAACGATTCCAAACCAGGATCGGTAGTTCTCGAACATGCCGGCGATGTGTATTGGCATAGTGGTAGTGCCGATGAATCGGTTGGATTCTGGCAAAAGGCCATTGAAGCCGAAGACTTGCCAACCAGGACGGATGCTGAAATCTCTTTGCTTAAAAAGAAGTTGGCCTACAAAAAATACCTTACCAAATAACTTCATTTTATGAGACATTTCCTTCATTACATTTATTTCATTGTCGTTATCGGTATCGCCACATCGTGTTCGTCCAATAGGAACATTGTACGTGTTGACAACATTCAGGCCTTTACAGCCCGTTGCAACATAAGAATAAATGAAAGCAACCATTCCACGAGCATAAGTGGCAGTCTCAGGTTTAGGAAAGATGATGTCATACAGATTCTTTTCACCCCTATATTCGGCATGGAAGCTGCACGTCTGGAGATTTCTCCCGACGATGTCTTCTTGATTGACCGAATGAACAAACAATTCATACGGGCTTCCTACGGCGAGATACGTGCGATGAGTGGCATGAACTTAAACTATAAGAAAATACAAAAGCTGTTCCTTCGTTGCCTTACACTTTCAAATGAGGAAATGCTATCCGAACAACATGTTACGTTGCCAATCAACAATCATCTGGAACTTGACTTGTCGCTTACCAATTTCGCCGAACGCAATGATTGGACAGGACACAGCACGGTATCTGATAAATATCGTGAAATCGAAATCAGTGAGTTAACCAAACTTTTGCCCCAGCATCAATGAAACGGTTCCTTGTAACTTTGTACCTATGTTCTTGCTTGTTTGTCGCCTTTGCACAGACAGACAAGATTGAGCAACTCGAGTCGGAGCGCAATGAACTCCATCAACAAATGGAGGAATCGGAAAAATTGCTCAGTAGCACCAAGAAGGATGTGAAGAGTCAGCTGGCAAGTCTCTCGCTCATTGATGGACAAATCAAAAAACGTAAATCGTACATTGAAGTGTTGCAACAGGACATGAGTGCTCTAAACAAGGAATCAATACTTCTTCGGCAGCAATTCAATATCTTACGTGATGAACTACAGGTCGCAAAGGAAAAATATACGGCTTCCATACAGTATATGTATAACAATCGGACAATTCATGAGAAGCTTATGTTTGTATTCTCCGCAAACAATCTGAGCCAGATATATAGACGGTTGCGATATGTTCAGGAATATGCCGATTTCCAACGCCTACAAGCTGTTGAATTGGAACGTAAGAGGGAGCAAGTCGCAGCAAAGCAACAAGAACTCGACAATACCCTTAAAGCCAAACAAGTCTTATTGGCCGAGCACGAAGAACATTGTGCTAAATTGGAGTCTCAGGAGGAGCAGCGAAAGAAGGTCTTGAAGAATTTACAAAGAAAGCAAAGGGGTATTCAGAATGAACTGAGCAAACAGCGCAAGGCAGCCAATAGGCTTTCTGCACGTATTGACAAACTCATCGAAGAAACAATAGTCAAGGTCAACAGTCAAAATCCGCAGCAAGAAACAGCAGGTACAGACAGCGAAAAGAAAGAAGCGGATGCAAACGCCCGGGGAAATGTGAGGAAGGGGAAAAAGATGACTACGTTTCGCATGAGCAACAGCGACTTGAAACTTTCCGGCAGTTTTGAGAGCAATCGTAGAAAACTTCCTATCCCGATAACGGGGCCTTACGTCATTGTCACACACTACGGCCAATATAATGTAAGCGGCTTACGCAATGTGAGGCTTGACAGTAAGGGCATTGACATACAAGGTAAGGCAGGTTCAAAGGCGCGAGCTATTTTTAACGGGGAAGTATCGGCCATATTTCAACTCAATGGCATGAACAATGTATTGGTTCGACATGGAAAGTATATTTCTGTATATTGCAATCTTTCTTCCGTGTCGGTAAGGAAAGGTTCGCGCGTCAACACGGGTGATGCACTTGGTGCCATCAAGGCCGACACGTCGGGAAACTATATCCTACACTTCCAGCTACGCAAGGAAACCAGCCAACTTAATCCAGAGGTATGGCTGTCGCGCTAAGTATATTGAAATTGGCAGAGTTTTATCAAGATGAGCAATTGACTATATTCCATACGGCATGAAAAAGATTCTTTTGATTCTATTCGTAATCTTCGTATCGCATCTGCGTGCAGCGGAACCTATCCGCATAGCCTGCATCGGCAACAGCATTACTTATGGAGCGACCATCGCTAACCGCTTCCAGAACAGTTATCCCAGTATTCTACAGCAAATGTTGGGCGATGCATACGATGTGCGTAATTTTGGCATCAACGGGAGAGTCTTGTTGCAAAAAGGAGACTATCCGTATATGCGCGAGAACTACTACAAGGAGGTAAAAGCGTTTTTACCAAACATCATTACCATCAAGCTGGGCACCAACGACAGCAAACCCCACAACTGGATCTATGGCAAGGATTTTGGCAAGGACATGGACACCATGTTGAAGGAACTAAAGGCCTTGCCATCGAAGCCGACCATTTATGTATGCCTCCCGGTGAAGGCTTGGAGCACTTCGGGTATCAACGACAGCATCATTCTCCATGGGGTCATTCCTGTCATCCGAAAAATTGCAAGGAAACATCATGTGACTGTCATTGACACACGCACACCATTGCAGGATGCCCACGACTTGTTTCCTGACGACATCCACCCCAACGAGGCAGGAGCAACCATATTGGCGCAAACCATCTACACTGCCTTGATGGGGAAAGAAGCCCCCAAGTACGATTGGAAGCAACCTTTCCCTGGGAAAGTAGAGCAGTGGAAAGGCTTCGATAAATATTCGTTTGTGTTCAAGGGGCGGCAGGCCATCGTTGTCGCACCCCAGAAAGAGGCGGTAGGCAGGCCATGGATTTGGCGACCAGCGTTTTTCGGGGCTTTCCCAAGTGTGGATGAGGCTCTGCTGAAGGAGGGATGGCATGTGGCTTATTATGACCTTACCCATCTGTATGGCAGTCCGCGTTCTGTACATCTTGGCAAGGACTTCTTCGATGCGATGACCCGGAATTATCATTTGATGGACAAAGTCGTTGTCGAGGGTTTCAGCCGTGGAGGCTATTTTGCCTACAACTATGCGGCACGTTATCCTGAAACCGTGTCGGCATTGTATGTCGATGCTCCAGTTTGTGACATCACCAGTTGGCCGGGTAGGAAAAATGAAAAACTATGGAACGATTTCCTGACAGAATGGAATCTACAAGATGAGGATGTGAACGAAAAATTCGTAGGCAATGCCATGAACCTGTTATCTAAATTGGCTAATGCCAACATCCCGATCATCTCTGTTTGTGGAGCAGTCGACAAAGTTGTTCCATTTGCGGAGAACACAAAGCTTGTCCGTGAGGCCTACGAATCGTTGGGGGGTATAATGGAGCTTATTGTGAAACCGAATTGCGACCATCATCCCCATAGTTTGGAAAATCCGGAACCAGTAGTCGATTTTCTTAAGAGATACCAACCCGGCTATACACAACAGCAGCGCATCCAGCATCGGGGCAACTTGAACAATGCGTTCACAAAGTTCATTCAGCAGAGGAAAGGTTGTGTTGCCTTCCTCGGAGGTTCCATCACAGAGATGAACGGTTGGCGAGGTATGATTATGGACGATTTGCGTCAGAGATTTCCTGAGACCGAATTCCAATTCATCGAAGCCGGCATCAGTTCCCTTGGCTCTACGCCCCATGCTTTTCGTTACGAAGATGATGTGTTACGACATGGAACACCTGATTTGTTGTTTGTGGAGGCTGCTGTGAATGACGACACCAACGCATTTTGCCCTGACTTGCAAATAAAGGGTATGGAAGGCATCATACGTCATGCTCTCAGTGTCAATCCGCTCACCGATATCGTGATGCTTCATTTCATCTACGACCCATTCATAAGCCTTCACGCCAAAGGAGTTCAGCCTGATGTCATCATGAATCATGAGCGTGTGGCCAACTGGTATGGTATCACTTCCATCAATCTTTCCGATGAAATAGCCAGCCGTATGCGTAATCATGAATTCACATGGGAAGAATTTGGAGGAACGCATCCTGCCCCCTTGGGACATAAATATTATGTCTCAGCCATCAACGAAGTCTTTGACCGCACTTCTCGCTTCCTTTCACAACATGCGCCGATTTCGGCTTACCCATTACCCAAGGCTCTGGATGAAAAATGTTTCGACAAAGGCAAGCATGTCTGCATTGAAGCTGCCCGACAACTGTCTGGCTTTCACATCGACCCTTCATGGAATCCTAACGACGGAGTGGCTACGCGCAGGCAGTTTGTAAACATCCCCATGCTTGTCGCTGATAAGGCGGGCTCATCGTTTGTCCTCGATTTCGTGGGCAATGCCATCGGGCTGTTTTGTGTGTCCGGCCCACAAAGTGCTAAGGTGGAATATCGAATAGACAACGGCCCATTGCAAAGTGTCAACACCTACACACAATGGAGCGGTTCGCTATATCTGCCTTTCATCTATATGCTGGGGACGAATCTTTCGGAGGGCAAACATCAACTATGGCTCAAGATTGCCGCAGGTGAGCACACAGGATTGCGTATCTGCTATTTTGCTGTGAATTAACAAAAATAATACAACCATCTAAAAACAAATCATGCTATGAGTTTATTCGATCAAGTCAGCAATGACATCAAAGAGGCTATGAAGGCACGCGACAAAGTTCGCCTAAACGCACTTCGCAACGTAAAAAAATATTTTTTGGAAGCAAAGACAGCACCAGGAGCCAACGACACACTAACCGATGAAGCCGCACTCAAGATTATGCAAAAACTGGTGAAGCAAGGAAAAGATACGGCCTCTCTTTATAAGGAACAAAATCGCCCTGAACTTGCCGAGGAAGAAATGTCGCAAGCCTTGGTCATCGAAAGCTACCTTCCCAAACAAATGAGCGAGGAAGAACTTACTGCCGCCTTGAAAGCAATCATGGAACAAGTTGGTGCTTCGAGTCCAAAAGATATGGGGAAAGTAATGGGAATCGCCACCAAGCAATTGGCCGGAAAAGCCGAGGGACGTGTCATTTCGGCTAAGGTAAAGGAATTGCTTCAATAGATTTTTACGTACAAAGACGGCCTTTTGATGTCGCTCCCAGATGCTTTGGACGCGACATTGAAAGGCTTGATGTGATATCCTCCATTTACAGCTTCTAAATTCCTTTAAGAAAATGCCCAAAACAGTTTTTCATTCCATCTTGGTCTTGTGTGTGTCAATCGTGTTTGTAACTGAGGTGAAATCGCAGACTCTGGTCGATTCGCTTCGTGTATATGGCAAAAACAACCATGTGCAGGGTATCGCCTATGATGCTGCTACCCAGTGTTTCTATTGTTCGTTCACAACTGCATTTTACAAAATCAACACTCAAGGGGAGATTATAGGCGAAATCAACCAAATTCATGGACATTTGGGCGCGATGACCTTCGATTCAAGTTCGCGGAAGGTATATGCTTCGCTTGAATGTAAGGACGATGAAATAGGCAGGGGGATTTCGAAAGAGATGGGGAAACAAGAATATCGACGCGATGAAAGTCGATTTTATGTTGCGGAAATCGATGTCGATAAAATGTCGCTGACTACTCATGAATTGCCAGAGGTACGCAATGATTACCTTGCCAAGAACTATGGTTGTTCGGGTATAGATGGAGTGACAATTGCTCCAGCCTTTGGCCATGTGGATGATGGGCAACAGTATCTTTATGTGGCGTATGGCATTTATGGCGATACGACAAGAACAGACAATGATTATAACATTCTGCTCTGTTATGCGCTCAATGACCTACAAACTCCCCTTCGCAAATATTTCGTTCATACAGGAAACACCACCTATGGTGTACAGAATCTTGCATACGACAACTATACGAAACGTATCTACATGGCTGTTTATCCTGGTCGAAAAAAAGCATATCCTAATTACAAGTTGTTTGCACTCGACATGCGACAAACACCATTCGAGGACTTGCTGCTGGATGTGCCTTATCACACAGGCAAGGCTTGGCAGGTAAAAGTCCTTGGCGGTTGGAACTTCAAATGGGGCAGTACAGGCTTATGTCCATTAGGCAATGGTTATTATTATGTCAGCGAGAATGGCAAGCACGATGGTAGGCAGTATTGCGACTTGAAGCTGTATCGAGCAAATGTTGATGAGACTGTTTCACCGTTCGCTCCAGTTCACCACTAACCCACATTGCAGCCAGACCCTCCATTGAAAAAGTTTTCGTATAGCCCAACCATCCCTACAGGGTGCTGTGGACTGGGTGGGAATGTCTCGAACTTTGCGGCATGTTCATCAAACCGTCAAAGAAGTGGAGAAATTCGGAGGGGAACGATGCGATAATGGTTCCTTACACCTACTATCGCCTCTGCGAGTCATACCGAGAGGCTGTGAAGGCCACCGTGTGCGGCCCCATCGGCGAGCACTGCCCCGCCACCCTGCTGC
>JAUNNV010000046.1 GCA_030531335.1 Bacteroidales bacterium | reverse complement strand
CATCGTTCAATATCTCTTCCGAGCGCGATGCCCATGGGCGTTTGCCGAAAATGTCCTCCATATCCTCAACGAAAATCACTTCCTTGGCAATCAGTCTGTCGGCCAACTGTTGGTGTCCATCCCTGTGTTCGGCAAGCATGTCTTTCGCGCGTTTGTATTGTCCGGCAATCATTTTTTGCACCTCCTCGTCGATTAGTTGTGCGGTGCTTTCGCTATACGGCCGTTGGAAACTGTACTCATCGTTACTGTAATAGCACACATTGGGAAGTTTGTCGCTCATTCCTGCATACGCTACCATGGCATACGACTGTTTGGTGACTTTCTCCAAATCGTTCATGGCACCGGTCGAGATGTGTCCTAAGAACAATTCCTCGGCAGCTCTGCCACCTAACGTGGCACACATTTCATCGAGCATCTGCTCCTTTGTGGTAATCTGTCGTTCCTCCGGCATATACCAAGCCGCGCCCAACGCCTTGCCTCGTGGCATGATGGTGACCTTGATGAGAGGATTGGCATACTCAAGAAACCACGACAGGGTGGCGTGTCCAGCCTCGTGTAAGGCAATGGCACGTTTTTCCTCGGCCGTCATCACCTTGGTCTTTTTCTCCAATCCACCGACGATCCTATCGACAGCGTCGAGGAAGTCTTGTTTTGTGACAAGTGGCTTGTTGTGTCGGGCAGCAATAAGCGCAGCCTCGTTGCATACGTTTGCGATGTCGGCTCCACTAAATCCTGGTGTCTGTCGAGCCAAGCTGTCAACACTTACGGTCGGATCGAGCTTCAACGGACGTAAATGAACCTGAAACACTTCCTTGCGTTCGTTCAGGTCAGGTAGGTCAACGTGTATTTGTCGGTCGAACCGTCCAGCGCGTAACAAAGCCTTGTCGAGGATGTCGGCCCTGTTGGTGGCCGCCAATATGATGACTCCACTGTTCGTGTCGAAACCGTCCATTTCGGTCAGGAGTTGGTTGAGGGTGTTCTCGCGCTCGTCGTTCGAGTTCATGTTGGGATTCTTGCTGCGGCTACGACCCACAGCGTCAATCTCGTCGATGAAGATGATACAGGGAGCCGATGCCTTTGCCTGACGGAACAAGTCGCGCACACGACTGGCTCCCACGCCTACGAACATCTCTACAAAATCGCTTCCCGACAACGACAGAAAAGGCACATCGGCTTCACCGGCCACGGCCTTTGCCAGGAGGGTCTTGCCTGTCCCCGGAGGACCTACTAACAACGCCCCCTTTGGAATCTTTCCGCCAAGATTGGTGTATTTCTTCGGATTCTTCAGGAAATCGACAATTTCCTGTACCTCCGTTTTCGCTTCGGCCTGTCCGGCCACATCCTTAAATGTAACCCGATGCTCCTGCTCGTCCTTCTTGTATATCTGAGCCTTGCTTTTGCCGATATTGAAAGGGTTCCCCATGCCGCCACCAGCTCCGCCACTCATCTTGCGCATGATGATGACCCAGAACAGGATCAAAAGTCCTAACGGAAGTATGTTCCACAGAAGGGAAGTCCAGATTTCGCTACGCTTTTCGTAACACAATTCGCCCTTATAAACGCCTTCGGCCTGTTTCTGTTCTATGAATTGGTCGAAAGTCTCCATTGATCCAATCTGGACAACCACCGAGGGATTCCTCGAAAGCTTGGTGTAGTCTTCGTTGAAAACCGCTTTCGCATGTTCGGGCTTGATGAAAACCTCAAGTGAATTGTTGTTGAAGGCAATTATCTTATTCACATAGCCTTTTTCGACATACTCCTTGAACTGTGAATACGAAGTGTCCTCTGTGGCATTCCAGCTTCTGTTGTTCGTAAAGTAAAAGAAGCCTAATGTGAGGAGAATAATCGTATAAAACCACGACAAGCCCGATCGCTTGTATGGGCGTTGAGGCTTCTTTGGAACGTTGTCGTTGGATGTGTCTTGATTCATATTAGTCAATATCAGCTATTTCAGTTAAAGTTGCATCGGCCCAAAGGTTTTCCAAATTGTAGAAATTGCGCGCCCCGGGAATGAATATGTGTAACATCACCTCACCGTAGTCCATCACAATCCATTGCGCGTTTCGAACACCATCAACAGCAAATGGTTTAAGGCCTCGTTTGACGAGCAGTAATTCCCAGACACTGTCGGCAATGGCATCGACTTGGGTGGGGGTGTTGCCTTGGCAAATAACAAAATAGTTGCAGATAGTACCATCTATGCCGCTCATGTCGGCAATCGTTACTTTATGTCCTTTCTTATTTTGGATGCCCTCAACGATGAGGGATATCAGTTCCTGTGATTCGTTCATAAAAAGTTATTGGTAATTTGAGCGCGAAGATAAAAACATTTTCGCCAAAATGCAAAAAATCTCCTGCCATTTGCCTAATATATTCTCGCTGACACATGAGAAACGTTCATCCAGATATCACAGCCTCATGGAATCAGAAACCACCAACAAGAACACTCTACAAGCATTACTTGAGAGGGAAGACATTGCACCAACTTACAGGGGAAAGCCCTACAGAATAACTGCCTGTTTAGACGGCAACCCTATATAGGTAGAGAATCTTTTGTGCCCAAATCACGACTTTGCGGATATTGTCGGAGGCAGGACGGCTTGAGCATCCCAGCAGGAAAAGTTGTGAACAAGCAGTCGTAATCTTGTCGTTGCCTATACGAAAAGTATAATCGGCAACGGTTATACAATCGGTGGCGGTTATAGTTTTCGAGAGCACGAACGCAAGTTGTCGAAAGCGCAACGAGAACTTTCCTTCCTCTCGACCATTCCCCTCGACGAACTCAGGGTAAACTTAGCTCATAACAGGCGAGACTCAGTGTAAGCCAAGCTCACTACAAACCCTTCGACGAACTCACGAAAAGCCTGTTTGAACGATGGCGAGCATAACCGGGGATTGAGTGGATTTCAAGCTATTGCCTTGCCGATTCCCGATGTACGGTCTTTCAGACAGATAGGTGACAATGGTTGGTAGCCAGACACAAACAGCCAACTGCTAACCATGAAAAGAAGAATTGAGGCATACACATCGACGTTTGCTACATTACCCAAACAAAAAAATATAGGGAACTGTAGCATCTTATTGCCATCAAGGACATGAGTGTCAATCGTGCGTTTGATGCAGTAATGGCTATCACCACAATCAGGGTAAGGATGCATGAAAACGGAACCTACTTTCTTTAAGGACGCTCTTCCTAACGTATAAACACTGCACCATCAAGACACTTCTTGACCTGTCAAACGGCGATTCTTGACTTGATGAAGCAATGACAAGGTCAGAAAGGGGTAAGCTTTCATTTTTCTTCCAAGGTAATTTCCGACGAGCCGAGTGCAGAGGGAAAGCTTGCTTTCACTATGGCAAGGCGAAGGAAAAAAACTGCGAAGCGAATTTTCGACGGCTTCCTATTTGGGAAGTATGGTTTTTAGTTATATTTGCAGTTGAAAATATCGCGACTTTGCCTAAGATTCTTGTTCTAAGTAATTACAGATAAAACAAATATTCCATCGCCCTAAAGGGTTGAAAAGTTGTGCAAACCGAACACAAGATCCATATATTTGAGTTATGCTGGGGTGCACTCAACTTTGCAGGAACCGAAAACCTTACTTTTCCTTATAATTTATGAAAAAGACAATTATTTCATTTGCCATTATCATTTTGACCTCAGTGTCGCTTTTCGGACAACATCGTTTCGTTATCAAACCGCTTGAAGGAGAATACTGGTGGGGAGCTGTCCTGAACAAAGGGTTTGAACAGCCATTCACGAATTTCTTCGCTTCAAACCCTTATAATCTGGGTTCCCAAGCCTCCGGAAGTGCCACCATGCCGTTTCTTCTTTCAAGCAAGGGAAGATATATCTGGAGCGAAAGACCCTTTTCGTTTGAGTTTGATGAAGGTGTCCTCATCGTATATTCAAATTACGAAAAGATAGAACCCATTACTGCCGGAGAAACTCTTAGGGATGCCTATCTTGCCGCAAGCCGCAGCCACTTTCCTTTCGATGGACGTGAACCTGCGGAGATAATGTTTACGAAGCCTCAGTTCAACAACTGGATAGAGTCGGCCGTTTTGGGAATCAATCAGAAGAATGCGGAGGATTATGTGGATGGATTGGCTGCCAGTGGTTTCCCATGCGGAGTTCTTGAAATAGACGGAGGATGGCAGGTATATCATGGGAAACGCGCTTTCAATCTGGATACTTTCCCGGAACCGGCCAGACTGTTTGAGAAAATCAAGTCGTATGGATATTCTTCGGCCATCTGGGTCTCGATATTCCTTTCTGCCGACAGTCGCCCCGAATATGTCGCATATAAGCCGACAGCCCAGAACCTGCTTGTGAGAAGCAAGACCAATCCCAAGGAAGCGGCTCTCGTGTTTTGGTGGAACGGCATCAGCGTAACTCTGGATCTTACTTCAGAGCCCATAAGACAGAAATTTGTCGATGAGCTCAAGGAGTTTGCTGAGAAATACCACATTGACGGTTTCAAGTTCGATGGAGGAGATCCTGAACATTTTAGGCGGAATGCCGTATATTCTGAGCCGTGGATGGAGGATTGTGACTTTACCCATGCGTACAATTTGGCGGGAGAGGTTTTCTCCATACATGAATTCCGTACCGGCTTCAAAACGGGAGGGCATCCTATCGTTATCCGTCTCAACGACATCGGGCACAGTTGGGAACAGTTGAGAACCATCATTCCGAACATGAACGTGGCAGGTCTTATAGGATATCCCTACATCCTGGGCGATATGATTGGTGGAGGTCTTAACACCACATTCCTTCCTGGGCATTTTTTCTCACACAAACTTTTCGTGCGCTCTTGTGAGCTTCAGGCTCTTATGCCCATGATGCAGTTCAGTGCCGCTCCGTGGAGGGTACTGACGAAGGAGGAATGTGATATCTGCCGTAGTTTCGCGCAGCTTCATTGTGCCTTTTCCGATTACATAATGGATCAGGTGCACCATGCATCCGCGACAGGTGAGCCCATTATGAGATCCATGGAATATCAATATCCAGGATGTGGATACGAAACGGTCAATCAGCAGTTCATGTTGGGGGATAAGTATCTGGTGGCTCCAGTAGTTGATGAGGATGACAGCAAGACCGTTTATCTGCCATCAGGAAAATGGAAGGATGACCTCGGAAAAATCTTCCGTGGGCCTCGGGTTCTCAAACTTGAAAATGTGCCTCTTGAAAGGTTACCATACTATGAATTGATAAGATGAGTATTCACATTGTGAATACTCATCATTCAAAATTCTTAGGTGAACATTTCAAAACAGCCTCTTAATTAACGCAAATAGATATGAATTATCATCTTATTAGTCCACGAGTTGATGGGCAAACCATTTCTGGTTTTATTGACATAATGTTTGAAAAAAGCATTGTGATGATGGGATGGGGAACTGATAAGCCTATTGGTATGTCATTTTCAAATATTGAAAAAGGCGATTTTGTTATTGTAGCTCAACGAGTCAATTGGAAGTTCAACTACTATTTTGCAGGAATTGTGTCCAGCGATTCTGTTTATATGGAGGATGGTTGCCAATGCCGCAAGATAGAACATCTAATTGACCTAAGAAATACGAAAAAAGATTTCTTGGGAAATGCCAGTTTTGCAGAGGCCAGAGTAATAAAGGCTTTAATCACAATTAATCAGTTTAACAACAAGGAAGTCATTAAGCAACTGGATAATATTATTTATAATCGAATAGATATGGAAAAGTACATTAGCATTCTCACAAACAACAAGAACCTTATCTTTACAGGTGCTCCAGGCACCGGCAAAACATATCTTGCAAAGCAGATTGCAGCGCAAATGATTTTAGGGTGTGAGTATGACGAGAACAATCCAGAGCACAAAGTAAAAATGGACGAACAATTTGACTTTGTGCAGTTTCATCCGTCGTTTGATTATACTGATTTTGTCGAAGGACTGCGACCAGTACAGGACAAACAAGGTAATATTGGCTTCAAACGTGAAGACGGCATTCTCATGGTATTCTGCCGAAAAGCACTGAAAGCCTATAATGAAGCTGAGAATAAAAAGGATGCTCCAAAGTATATCTTTGTCATTGATGAAATCAACCGAGGAGAGCTTTCCAAGATTTTTGGTGAATTGTTCTTTAGTATAGACCCTGGATATAGAGGTTCTAAAGGAAAGGTCAAAACACAATATGCAAATCTTTGGAAGTCGGATTTGGATATGTTTGACGGAGGTAGAAGTTTCTTTATACCTAAGAACGTGTATATTATCGGAACAATGAACGATATTGACCGCAGTGTTGAGAGTATGGATTTTGCCATGCGCCGTCGTTTCGCGTTCGTGGAAGTCAAAGTGGGAACAAGAGTTTCTATGATTGAAGAGAATGAAAAACTTTCTGGAAAAGCTCCTGAGATAATTGAACGCATGAATAATTTGAATCTCTGCATCCTAAAGATTCAGGGGCTAAATTCCGCCTATCAAATAGGTGCATCTTATTTCCTAAAACTTGGGAACTATCTGGATGAAAATGGGGATTTGATAGAGTCCTCATGGAATTCATTATGGAACAATCATCTTAAAGGGTTATTGTTTGAGTATCTGAGAGGGTTTCCGAATGCAGATTTAGACTTGAATAAGTTGGAAAAGGCTTATCGACTTACAGATAAATACAGAAAAGATGTTAATGGAAAAATAATCATTGAAGACAACAACAATGAATAAAGTAATCCATCTTACGGATAACTATTACGAAGGGACACCTATACTGAAGGAGAATCTGTCCGATGTGTTACGTATCGCAAGCATCGGAAAGTTGCACAATGCTGAGGATATGTTGGTGTTCCCTCATTCTTTTTCCGATCTGGAGGATGGGATAGAAAACCTATCCATTCTCACGCTAAAAGACTGCGAATACGAGAATGGAAAATGTGTTTCGGCCAAAGCTTGCACAGGTAATTTGATGGGGTTCGTAGGAGTTAATGAAACTTCGATTAGCATTCATTCCCGCTTCACCCACGACAAACACAATGGTGTCGTTGAAGACACGGGAAAAGACTATTTCCTGTATTATATGCTTCAAAAAGTCTTTTCCATCAATGTGTTTGAATTTGAGCATACATCCAATCAAGATGACAAGATTCTCGACTTCATGTTATATTTGTTCCCATATATGCTGAACAAGGCACTTGTACAGGGTATGTATAAAGAATACCAATGTCACTACTATGATGATTCTCGCGTAAAAGGCGTGATTGAAGTCAGCAAGTACTTACGGAACGATGTTCCATTCCGTGGCAATGTCAGTTGTCGTATGCGGGAATTTTGTTTTGATAACCCAATGACACAGCTGATTCGGCATACGATTGATTACATCAAGCATCATCCTTACGGAGCCTTCATATTGAATTCAAATCAAGAGACATGGGATAATGTCAACAAAATCATTCAAGTTACCTCTTCCTTTAATAAAAGGGATTTAGGAAAAGTGATCAATGCAAACCGCAAGCCTAAAGTACACCCTTATTTCATAGCCTATAAAGAACTCCAGTTGTTATGTATGCGCATTCTTTGCCATGATTCCTTGAAATACGGTGAAAACAAGGATAAGATTCATGGCATTCTTTTTGATGGGGCATGGTTATGGGAAGAATATCTTTACACTATTCTAAAGGAGTGTGGGTTCAGACATCCTAAAAATAAAACAAGCAAAGGTGGCGTTAGGATGTTTGAAAAACCAGAAGATGAAGACTATTTTGACAACAACAGCAGACGGATGTATCCTGACTTTTGGAAGGAAGACCATATCCTTGATGCCAAATACAAGCATCTGAATGGAAAGGTCGGGAGGGATGACCTATATCAAGTAGTAAGCTATATGCATTGTATGAAGACTGACAATGGAGGTTATGTCTATCCTAATGACAACAACAATAAAATCAAGAAATATCAATTGGCTGGATGTGGGGGGCAGATTTATGTGATACCGTTTGATGTTCCACAAAATGCTGATAACTGGGTGGATTTTAGTGAAAAAATTAAAGACAGTGAAAATGTCCTCAAATCGATTTATTACTGCCCTTCAAGAAAGAATTAATAGAACCTACCTTAATACATAATTATTTATACCCTTCGTCTGTCAGATGTTCAGGCTCCAGATGAATCCGTCTTTCGTGTCTTTTATCTCGAAGCCAAGGGCGATGAGTTCGTTTCGGATTTTGTCGCTGGTCGCCCAATCCTTGTTGGCTTTCGCTGCCCGTCGTTGTTCGAGCAACAGTTCGACCACTTTCCCAAACACGCTTTCGCGCTGTTGGTATTTGGTTTGTCCGAAGTCAGTCGAAGGGCTTGTCTGTAATTGTAGCCCAAGAATGTCGCACATGAACAGCTGGAACACTTGCCTCAGTTCTTCCAGGTCGGCAGCAGAGAGTGTGGCCTTCCCATCGAGCACGATGTTGACGATGCGGCTTGCTTCGAAGAGGTGGGCGATGACGATGGGGGAGTTGAAGTCGTCGTTGAGCGCATCGTAGCATTTTCGGCGTAGCTCTTGGACACCATCGACACCGTTTGTGGTTGCTGACGGCTTGATACGTCCCAACCCTTTCACGGTTTCCTGTAGGCGTTGCAACCCTTTTTCGGCGGATTGAAGTGCTTCGTTGCTGAAATCGACGGTGCTGCGATAATGGGCCTGAAGGATGAAGAAACGGATGGTCATGGGTGCGTAGGCTTGTACGAGCAAGTGGTGGGTGCCTTGGAAAAACTCGTCGAGTGTGATGAAGTTGCCCAGCGACTTGCCCATCTTGGTGCCGTTGATGGTTATCATGTTGTTGTGCATCCAATAACGCACCATGTCGTAGCCCTGCGAGGCTGTGGCTTGGGCTATTTCACATTCATGATGTGGAAAGACAAGGTCCATGCCTCCGCCATGAATGTCGAATTTCGACCCTAAGTATTTTCGTCCCATGGCAGTGCACTCGCAATGCCAGCCGGGGAAGCCGTCGCTCCAAGGACTGGGCCAGCGCATGATGTGTTCGGGTTGTGCGTGTTTCCAAAGTGCGAAGTCGGCAGGATTGCGCTTTTCGTCCTGTCCGTCGAGTTCACGTGAGGTGTTGAGTACGTCGTCGAGGTTTCGTCCCGAGAGTTTTCCGTAATGATACTCCTTATTATATTTGGCGACATCGAAATAAACCGAGCCGTGGCTTTCGTAGGCATATCCGTTCTTCAGGATTTCCTCTACCAGTTTTATCTGCTCGATGATATGACCCGAGGCATGGGGTTCGATGCTTGGAGGCAGCACGTTGATGGCTTCCATGGCTTTGTGGTAGCGCAGTGTGTAGTGCTGCACCACTTCCATGGGCTCAAGCTGTTCCAGCCGGGCTTTCTTTGCTATCTTGTCCTCCCCCTCGTCGGCATCGTGCTCAAGATGGCCCACGTCGGTGATGTTGCGGACATAACGGACCTTGTAGCCAAGGTGGGTAAGATAACGGAACACAAGGTCGAAGGTGATGGCTGGACGGGCGTGACCCAGATGTGCATCGCCATATACGGTAGGGCCACACACATACATGCCCACATGGGGGGCGTTCAGTGGCTCGAACAATTCCTTACGGCGAGTAAGAGTGTTGTAGATAAAAAGTCTATTTTCCATAATGTCTATGCGTGAAGAGTTGGCAAAATTACAAAAAACTATGCGAATGTGAGAAATCGGAATGGTAAAAATGCATAAAATAGCAGGAATCTTGCCTGATAAACCAAATGTTTCGTTAACTTTGTCTGCGAAGTAAATTTACAGTAACGAAAAAAAACGACATGAGCAATCTTCCGACCATCACCAAAAACTTGCTTATCATCAATGTCCTATGCTTCTTGGCCAATATCGTGTGCCAGCGTTACGACATTGACCTTAACAACGTGTTTGGGTTACACTTCTTTATCGCAGAAAATTTCCAGTTTTGGCAACTGTTCACCTACATGTTCATGCACGCCAATTGGGAACACATCTTCTTCAACATGTTTGCCGTGTGGATGTTTGGTCGCACACTTGAATATGTGTGGGGTTCTCGGCGTTTCTTGAGTTACTATCTTATCTGTGGTGTTGGTGCGGGATTGACGCAGGAAGGGGTGCAATACATTGAGTATGCCACCCAGCTGGCATCGTACAGCGGAGTGGATTTCGGTTCGGGAACCATACCGATGGACGCCTATTTGAACATGATGAATACGGTGGGAGCCTCGGGTGCCATCTATGGAGTGTTGCTTGCTTTCGGCTTGTTATTTCCCGACAACCGTTTGTTTGTGTTCCCTATACCCGTGCCCATCAAGGCTAAATGGTTTGTGGTGGGGTATGCTGCAATAGAGTTGTTGATGGGCATCAGCACTACCCGCGACGGAGTGGCGCATTTCGCGCACCTTGGTGGCATGTTGTTCGGCTTAATTTACATTCTGTGTTGGAAACACCGACAAGCCAGGAGCAGAAGTAAGGTTTACTTTGAATCTGATGGGGCGCGAAAGGAATGGCAAGGACTAAAAAAGACATCGTGGCAGGGACTCGTGGATTGGTTCAGGAAAAAGGCCAAACGTCGCCCCTCCATGAAATATCATTTCCATGAGGCGGAACCCAAGCGCGATGCCGAACTGGAACGTGTGTTGGCCAAGCTCCGACAGACGGGTTACGAGGGATTGACCGAAGAAGAGAAACAGAAACTTTTCGATATGCACAAATAGATAATTATGAATTAAGGGGTGTTCTATTAGAAGCTGTTTTGAAATGTTCGATTAAAAATTTCATGAAAGATTTCGAAGAATCGAGTAATAATGAACCAATAAATTGTACAATAATGAAAAACCATTTTATCACCCATTCAGTGGGAATTTGTTGCAAGATGGTGGCAGTACTTGTCGGACTTTTAGTCTTGACAAGCGCAAAGGCCGGCCAGTTGAGGGATGCGGCATGGCCAATGTTACAAAGGCTGAATGGCGAAATAGCCAAATTGCAAAACACCGACAAGTCGAGCGCAGACTATGGGGCGATAATGTGTCCGCGTTGCGGCATGTATCACACGAGGGCGGGGGAAGCCATATTCCCTCTTGCATACGAGTATTCACAGACTGGAGACAAACGAAGACTGAACCAGTCCTTGATATTGGCCGACTGGCTGATAAGGCAGCAGGAGGATACTGGGGCTTGGATTGAGACTCCTTCGACGTGGAAAGGCACCACCACCGACCAGTTGATGATGATGCTCATTACCTATCCGATAGTGGAGAAAAGTCTGAAAAAAGCCGATCGTCAACGCTGGCTTGCCTGCATGGAGAAGGCTGCCGACTGGTTGGAGGAGAATGTCAACATGCGCAATCAGGTGATGAATTATCCAGCGAGCACGGCAGGAACCCTTGCACAGGCATATCGGCTCATCGGGAAGGATAGCTATAGGGAGAAGGCACGCGAGCTGGCTCATCTCGTCACGGCAAAGATGAATTGCGAATGGTTCATTGAGGGAGAAAGCGACTATGAAAGAGACAATAGGCATGGTGTCGATATAGGATACAACATGGATATGTCGATTTGGGGACTGGCAAGATATGCCATGCTGATGGATGATGAGGTTGTCCTTGAAGCGGCAAGGAGGAGTGTCGGAAGCCATTTCTCATTTGTTTATCCCGACGGAATGTTGGAGGCTTCGATGGGTGTACGTTCCAACAAATGGTCGATTTTCGGGAGCGGCACGTCCGATGGTTGTGCCGTGATGTTTGCCATGCTGAGCGAAGGACATCCGGAATACATCACGGCTGCTGTCCGGAACATCGAGGTCGTTTCTCGTTGCTTCACCGCCAATGGTCTGCTCGGCAACGGATACAATTACGACAAGGTGTCCGACAAGTCGCCCTGTATCTACCCGACCTTCACCAAGGCGAAAAGTCTCGCCATGGCAATGAGTTGGGTAGTGGCAGACACCGAAGGACTCAGTCCGCTTCCCTGCGACGGCGATGTTAACTATTTCCATCACACCTTGGGGACAGCCATTGTGCGTAAGGGCGACTTCCAGGGCACGGTGACGGCCTACAACTTCAAGTCGAAGAAAATGGACAAGTCGAACAATATGTTTCGTCCTACGGGAGGGACGATGAGTGCCCTTTGGGTAGATGGATATGGCTTGTTGCAGGCTTCGTCGCAGACCGAATACTACAGATGGGAGCAGATGCACTTCCTCGTGATGGAGGATGGCATCCTGCCGCTCACACCACGCATGGAGTATCGGAAGGATTCGCTGTACTATACGAACCTGTTCGACTACGATGCAACCGTGAGCATCGACACCACCCATGCGGAATCGACCCATGTCATTTGCACCGGTACGCTTCGCGACAGGCAGCAATACCGGGGAGGCGCAATGTTCAGAACGACCTATACTTGGGACAAGGACAGTTTCTCCAAGACATACGAGGTTATCCACCAGACCAACGGAGTTCCTGTTCGGATTGTTGAGCCTCTCATTTGCGATGAGTCCACGACAATCCGACAAGTCGATGACCATGCAGTGGAGTTTTCGCGTGGGCGGAAGACCATCCGCATCGTTTGCCTTGACCATAGGCTGACACTCGATTTCGAGGCAGCCAGGATGTACAAGCAGCCGTTCCCGGCATTACGTGCCGTTCCGCTTGTCATCGTTTCCGAATTCGGAGACTGTAGGCGTGACACCGTGAGACTGGTTTATCAGAAACAATGAGCAGGTGAAGTTTCGACAAATCAGGTTTGCGATGAACTGAATTTTCGGTGAGGCGATTTCTTAAAGAATTGAATAGGATCAAATTAAATTAGAACACAATAATGAAACCCCATTTTTTATTAGGAATTTGTTGTATGATGATGTGTGGATGCAGTCAAGTAGAGGAAAATCCATTTTTCACGGATTTCCAAACCCCATACGGGACTCCTGACTTCAATCGAATCAGGACGGAACATTACGAACCTGCCTTCTTGAAAGGTATAGAAGAGCAGAATGTCGAAATCGATAACATTGTGAACAATCCGGAAGCACCGACTTTCGAGAACACCATCAATGCTCTTGATAATTCAGGACAACTCCTCAACCGTGTGTCGCTCACGTTCTTTGCCTTGACCGAAGCCGACACCAACGATAGCATGGCGGCTCTTGAGGAAAAATTCGCTCCATTGCTGTCGGAGCAGAGCGACAACATCTATCAGAACATGAAATTGTATGAGCGTGTGAAACTCATCAAACAACAGGCCGACGAGGGCACGATAACACTCGACAAGGAACAAGCACGCCTGCTGAAGAAAATCTACGATTCTTTCGTGCGTTCTGGTGCTGCATTGGATGCTCAAGCCCAGGCTCGCCTGCGCGAGATAAACAAGGAGCTATCGACACTATCGACCAGTTTCGGAAACCATGTCCTGAATGAGAACAATGCCTTCAAGATGATTGTCACGGACAAGAACGACTTGGCAGGACTGCCCGAATGGGTGGTGGCAGGAGCCGCCGAAGAGGCCAAGACCATCGGACAAGAAGGCAAATGGGTATTCACGTTGCAAGAGTCGAGTCGCCTGCCTTTCCTACAGTATTCGTCCAGAAGAGACTTGCGCAAGCAACTCTATCTGACATATATCAATCGTGGTAACAACAACGATGCCAACGACAACAAGGAGATTATCCGGCGTATCATCACCTTGCGCGTTGAGAAGGCAAAGTTGCTCGGATTCGACTGCTACTCGAACTACGTGCTCGACCAATGTATGGCAAAGAACGAAAAGGCCGTAATGGATTTCCTGAACAATCTGTGGGGGTATTCGTTGCAGAACGCCAAGAAGGAAGCTGCCGAGCTGCAAGCCATCATGGACAAAGAGGGTCGTGGCGAGAAGCTGGAAGGATGGGACTGGTGGTACTATGCCGAGAAACTGCGTCAGGAAAAATACAACCTGAACGAAGATGAGATTAAGCCATATTTCAGCATGGAAAACGTGCAGAAAGGCCTTTTCCATGTGGTGAACCAACTTTACGGCATCCAGATGAAGCCCATTGACGATGTGCCTGTGTATGAGCCGGATGTGAAGGCCTACCGTGTGGAGGATGCCGATGGCAGTTTGCTGGGTGTTTTCTATGCCGACTATTTCCCGCGTGCAGGAAAGCGTGGAGGTGCATGGATGTCGATTTTCCGCGAACAAAAGGCAGAACAACGTCCGTTGGTGTACAATGTGGCAAGTTTCACTAAACCAGCCGGCGACATCCCCTCCCTGCTCACTCTCGATGAGGTGGAAACTATGTTCCATGAGTTTGGACACGCCCTGCATGGGTTGCTCACCAAGTGCGAATATTTTGGTACTGCTGGTACGAATGTGGCTCGCGATTTTGTGGAACTCCCATCGCAGATTATGGAACACTGGGCCGTGGAGCCGGAGGTGCTGAAACACTATGCCATCCATTACAAGACGGGTGAGGTCATTCCCGACTCCCTGATTCAGAAAATCCAAAACCTCAGCACCTTCAATCAAGGATTCAACACTACCGAATTGTTGGCTGCTTCCCTGCTCGACATGTGCCTCCACAATGTAACCTCTACCGACGAATTGGGCGACGACATCACGGCATTCGAAAAAGCTCGGATGGACGAGTTGGGTCTGATTCCACAAATTGCGCCTCGCTATCGTGTCACCTACTTCAATCACATAGTAGGAAGCGGATATGCAGCAGGCTATTACAGTTATTTGTGGGCCGAAGTGCTCGATGCGGATGCCTTCGAGGCATTCAAGGAGCGTGGCATCTTCGACCAAGCTACAGCCACAGCTTTCCGAAAACAAGTGCTCGAACGTGGTGACTCTGACGATCCGATGAATCTTTATCGGGCATTCCGCGGATCCGAACCCAACAACGAGGCTTTGTTGAGAAATCGTGGGCTGAAATAATCAAGTCTGTGTTGCTCATGAAATTGCAACTAAAATTATATGTGAGGTTTATCAAGATGCGCAACTCATAAGAAAAACAAATTGGGAAGAATCTCTTGGAAATCTTTTTGTGTGTGTTTATGGGTTCTTATCTATGGCCTTTCCTATATCTATTTACAGGTACAGGGAGCCTTCCATTTCTTTTTTGTAGAGCAAACCCAACTTTTCCTCTACGACTGGGCTGAAAACGTAACGGTTCTTCTGAAACCAGCGGGACTTGCCATCTTGGTGGCCAATTTCTGCACTCAGCATTTTGCTATTGTACATGCAGGGCCACTGATTGTGAGTGGCTGGATTGTCGTTGTCGGTGTATGCACACAATGTGCATTGGCAAAAGCTTTCTCGTCGAGGATTATCCAACTCATGGCAATACTACCTGTCATTGCGAGTTTCTGTGTAATCTTCGTGGAACAATACCATTATGCCAGCATTGTAGCCAGTGCTTTCCTCGCACTTTGTTTGTGGGGCTATTTTGAGATTGTGAGCCACAAGTTCCGATTGGCATACGTATGGGTGA
>JAUNNV010000178.1 GCA_030531335.1 Bacteroidales bacterium | reverse complement strand
GCACACCTTGGTCGAGTGCCGAGATGGCCGTCCATTTGCCCGTGCCTTTCTGTCCGGCGGTGTCGAGAATATAGTCCAGCACGTATTTGCCGTCCTCGTCTTTCTTTGCCAGTATGTCGCGTGTTATTTCGATAAGGTAGCTGTCAAGGTCGCCTTTGTTCCATTCGGCAAACACCTCGTGCATCTCTTCGTTGCTCATGCCCAGATAGTCTTTCATGATTTGGTAACATTCGCAGATAAGTTGGATGTCGCCGTATTCAATGCCGTTGTGAACCATTTTCACGAAATGTCCGGCTCCGTTCTCGCCCACCCAGTCGCAGCAGGGCGAACCGTCCTCAACCTTGGCGCAGATGCCTTGGAAGATGGGCTTCACTAAAGGCCATGCGGCTTTTGAGCCGCCAGGCATCATCGAAGGGCCTTTCAGCGCACCTTCCTCGCCACCCGACACGCCCGTGCCGATGTAGAGCAATCCTTTGCTTTCGATGTATGCCGTGCGGCGTGCCGTATCGGGGAAGTGGGTGTTGCCTCCGTCGATGATGACATCGCCCGGTTCCAGGTATGGGAGCAACTTCTCGATGAAGTCATCGACAGCCTGCCCGGCCTTTACCATCAGGAACACTTTGCGTGGACGCTTCAGCGAAGCGATGAACTCCTCCATGGTGTGTGCACCGAAAATGTTCTTGTCCTTGCCACGGCCATTGATGAACTTGTCAACCTTCTCTATCGTGCGGTTGAACACGCTTACGTGGAAGCCTTTGCTTTCCATGTTCAACACCAGGTTCTCGCCCATTACGGCAAGACCTACCAATCCGATATCAGATACTTCTTTGTTCATTGTGATGTTTTTTGTTTTTTATGAGTTGATTTTATTTTGTTTGAAATCCGATTTTTCTTAATGTCTCGGCCGTTTCTTCTTCCACGTTTGTCAGTGCCACAGTGTAGGCCGTAGGCTCTCGCCTCACGGGGTAGTCGCCACGCTGTGCTTCGAACGTGTCGGTCGAGGCTCGCAACGCCTCACTGTCGGCGGTCACATCGTAGGTGTATAGGATGGCTTCCGACACGATGTCTTGTTTGCTTTTCCCCTTTCCGTCGATGGCGAAGGTGAGCGGCTGTCTGGGCGCAGGCACATCCGATGCTTTCCATTCGGCAAGTGGCAGTCCCAAGCATTTTGCTACGGTTCGCACGCTCATGGTGGTGCCGTTGGCTTTTCCGTCGGCCGAGTAGCCTGCAATGTGCGGGGTGGCTATGTCGAGCAGCGACACCAATCCGGCATCCAGGTCGGGTTCTCCCTCCCACACGTCGAGCACGGCACCTTTCAGTTGCCGTCGCTCCAACGCTTGTTTCAGTGCATTGTTATCGACCACCGGCCCCCGGGAGCTGTTTATCAGTATCTGTCGGGGAGTAAGCTTGGCCAGACGCCGGGCATCGAACAGATGCCAGGTGGCATCGTCGCCGGTCGTCGAGAGGGGTACATGCACGGTGATGATGTCCGACTGCTCAGTGATTTCGTCGAGCGTCACAAACATTGCGTCGCCTTCCTTGCGGGCACGTGGAGGGTCGTTGAGCAGCACTTTCATGCCGAGCAGTGTGGCCACTTCGGCCACCTTGCTGCCCACATTACCCACACCGACCACACCCAAGGTGAGGTCGGCAAGACGCAGTGAGTGTTTCTTGGCCAATGTCACCAACACCGAGGCAATGTATTGTTTCACCGACCATGAGTTGCATCCCGGAGCGTTTGCCCACACAATGCCGTTGGCCTCGCACCATGCCGTGTCGATGTGGTCGAAGCCGATGGTGGCTGTGGCTATCACCTTCACCTTCGAGCCTTTCAGCAAAGCCTCGTTGCAGATGGTTCGGGTGCGGGTGATGATGGCGTCGGCATCGCGCACCACCTCGGCGGTCGTGTCCTTCCCAGGCAGATATGCCACCTCGGCGTAGGGTTCCAACGCTCCCTTGAGGAAAGGTATTTTGTTGTCGCAAACTATTTTCATCACTAAGCTAAATTAGGTGTCAATTCTTAAAGCGGTCGGGGTATGCCCATAATCCAAGTGCTGGATTGGAAATGTAGTAGATTTCCTCTCCGTCGGGCATGGTGTTCCAGCCGTCTTTCAGCTTGTCTATCGGGTACTTCTTCAACGTCTTGTCGAGGTCGGCATATTGGAACCCTACGCTTTCTATCTCTTCGCGGGTCATGTCGGGTCCCGGACAATAGGTGATGGTGAAACGCCCTTCGCTCGAACCATGGATGAGGTGGGCCGATGCGCCCAGATTGCCTTGCAGGTCTTCGTTCTCGTTGGTGGCTTTCAGTGTGGCCGGTGTGCCCTTGTAGCCATACTTGCGTATGAGCCGGTCGATGGTCTTGTCCTCGCCAAACTCTTTCAGTGCCGGAGCGATAATCAGCAGCTCGGCATTGTCGGCCAGTGCCATGCGTGTGCGATACACACTCTTGTTGCCCAACCAAGTGCTTTTGAATTCTTCAGGGTCGAGATAGACCACACACTTCTCGATTTCCTTCTCCACCATGATGAAGTTACATTCCAAGGCCAGGGCCGAGGCTCTCTCGAAACATTCTATGTCGTCGCCGATGAAAAGTCCGCGCAACGCCATCTTGCCTGTCGCCTCGTCCTTCGAAAGCACCGTCTGGACATACACGATGGGCAGGTTGTTGATGAAATGCTTCGAGGCATATTCCATCACCTTGCGCACTGGAGTCAGCGCACGGCCCATGATGCGTTCCATTCCGTATGTGGCTCCGATGAAGTGACTCTTGTTGATGCCTGCATGGCCGCCCACACCCACGAAGATGTTCTTGTTGTAGTTGGCCATTCCGATAACCTCGTGAGGCACTACCTGCCCGATGGAGAGAATCAGGTCGAACGATGGGTCGAGCAGCAGCTTGTTCACCTGTGCCTCCCATTCGTAGTCGAGCCGCCCTTCCGACACTTCACTGATGTATTCGGCTGGCACTTTCCCCACCGTCACCACATCGTTGCGCCAGTCGTGGACACGAAACAGGTTCGCCGGCACATGGCCGAACATGGTCTTTATTTGTTCGTCGGTCATCGGAGCATGTGTGCCCAAGGCGGGCATCACGTCGGTGAGGGTGTCGCCATAATAGTCGTACACCATTTCCGTGATGGGGCCTGCATACGAATTGAACCGTGTGAAGTCGGGA
>JAUNNV010000045.1 GCA_030531335.1 Bacteroidales bacterium | reverse complement strand
CCGGCTACGATGCTGATGTTGTTGCCAGCCTCGAGGCTGATGTTCTTGCCCTTGATTTTCACATCGCCGTTGGGGGCATTGATGGTGATGCCCGTGAAAGCATTGATATCCACTTTGCCGAACGGACTGCTGATGGATATGCTTCGGCCTTGTGTGGACATGGAGATGTTGTAGATGTCGTTCGAGTCGCGCAGCACTATTCCACCCACGAATTCACGGTCATCGGTGTCGGTCTTTCTTGCTTCGTCAATTTCTCCGTTTCTGATTTTCTTCTTGTCCTCCAACGCCATACATCCTTTCGTAAGCGACCAGATTTGTCCTAATGGAGGAATCAACCCCGACACGAAGCTGGACGCTCCCTTGCCGTCGAGAAACGTGATGCTGTGCCCACTCGACGATGAGATGACGCGGCGGTTGGTACTGGGCTGAAAATATTTGTTCAGCAGCTCCACATAGCCTGTCGGCGGTTCCTGCCCTTTATAATATAAGGCTCCATCGACGTATGGCCGCTCGATGTTGCCCATGATGTAGTTCACCATCACATGGCTGTCTTTTTCGGGTGTCATCACCATGCCGCCCAGTCCTCCTGCGAAAGGCACGGCGATGCGTATCCACGGGCTTTGTGCGGGGCTTAGGTCTTGTGTGTCCTCGACCTCCTTACCGTCGTCGCCTTTGGTTTTTACCGTCACTTTGCTTTGTTGCCAGAGGTAGGTAATCCGTACCCTGCCTAAGCATAGGGGGTCGTCGGTCTTTGCCACGATGGCTTCCTGAGGCGATGCTTTCAGGATGTGGGGCACACGTCCCACGGGAGGTATGGGCTTTTCGTCGGTGGCGAAGGGAATGGCTTCGGCTTGGTGGTGGTAGGTGGTGGTGCCTGATGTGCTGTCGTAATGCCCTTGCAGGCTGGTCACCACGTGTTTCATTTCGCCAATCTTAATGATGTCGCCAAGCATGAGTGGCGACAGCTGAGCTTGGAAGTCGAGCTTGGTGACGTTGCGTGTGGCCTTTTCCTCTTCCTTGGTATGTTTGCGATAGACGGTGCTCAGCATGTCGATAACCTTGTCCTCTACCTTGGTGAAATCAGGTTCCTTATCGATGTAATCTGTTTTGAAATCGTCGTTGACGGCTCGTTGCACGATGCCGGCGTTGGCGGCGTTCGAGCCCGCGTCCTTCACCATCTTGCTGATGAGGTCCGTATAGTCTTCGCCCTCCAATCCGCTTGCCATGGCACTGAACAACGCCCACAGTCCGAAGATGTCGAGGTAACCTATCTGATCGTCGTCGGTGATTTCGCGGAAATACTCATCGGCTCCGATTTCGTCGTTGTAGTAGTTGCTTTTCTCGGCGGGGTCGGCTTCATCCTTCGTGTAGTCGCTGTAGAAGTCGGTTGTGGAAATCACACTCCCTCCGTCGTCGATTTCAGGGCATTCGTAAATTACCGATATGTCATTGAGACCCTTGGGCGTAAGGCTTGGCAGACCCAGGAAGAGAGTATCATCCTCGTAATAGAAGCATTCGCCACAACGGTTGGCGACGCGGCACACGAAATCGTGGAACGACTCGTTGTGTTGTATCAGGTAAGGCTGACAGAGCTCGACCTCGTTTATCTTCAGGCGTTGCAGGTTGTCCAGATTGTAGGTAAACGGAATGTCGCACTTTTTGAAAATACCTTTTTCGCCCAGTAGTTCCTCCTTTAGGATGTCCTCGCCAAGCTTTTTGCTGGTGTAGGCGTTGCAATACTTGTCGAACGTGAGTTTCTTGTCGGGGCTGAAGGCATGAACGACGACATTGGTCTGTGTTTCTCCCACGCTGAACGAGAGGCTCTGTACGTAGTAATGCTTGGCTATATACACCAAATTGTTGTTATTCTGTGTACCTACCAGGCTGATTCGTTTTTGCAAGAATATCGTCTTCGCGCTATTCTGCAACGAACCTATATTTTTTACCTGCTGGTTGTCGGTGGAGATTACCGTCATGGTGATATGCACTTCGCCAGGGTAATAGACACGCTTGTTGTAGGTGATTTTGCAGATTTCGAGGTGTATTGAATCGGTGTCCGTAGAGATTCCTATACTGTTCCCATACACCACCTGCACGCACTCGTTGGCACCTAAATTCGTAACGACCGAATTTCTCGTGTCCTCGTCGATGCTGTTCTCCGTAAAAAATATATAGTCGCTTTTTATTTCGTTGCTGTTCGCCATGATTCGTCGTTAATGGTGGCTATTCCACAAGCACCAACTTGAGCTCGGTGTTCGTCCCGTGATAGGTTATCTTCGTCAGCAAAAGCTGAAAGGTCAGACAAGGATGTTCTCCCTCGGTCTCGGCCTTGTCTCTGTCGTATTTTTCTTGGACATCGACTACGTATCCTTCGGCGACTGTTGCGGCATCGCAGTCGGTCAACTCGCCGGATTGGTTGTAACGGGCATTCCAGAAAAGTGTGAACGACGTGGGGGTCGTATTTTTCAGGCGTTCGTAAAACACTTTCGTGTTATTCTTGCTGCCTATCAGCACTGACACACGCATCAGCCCTCCCTGGGCACAGCCATACGACCTGCCAAAAGCATCGCGCGAACGTTGTAGCTTATAGTCGAGCGATTGCACCGTCACGCACTTCTCGCGCTTCACGGGACTTGCCTCCTTGAAATTCTCTGTCAAGAGAGACATTGTCACAAGGGTTGATAGATAGTGATAGTTCATTCCCATTATTCTGCAATAAACTTAGTGTCGTCCACCGTGCAGACTTTTGGAAAAATTTCCAGTGTCAGCAGGCGTAGCGACTTTTCCTTGATGTCGTAATGTTCGTGGTAGGAAAAACACTGCGCGTCCTCGAAATGGATATGGCGTTTCGATATGTCGGGAGAGTTTTGTAAGTCTTGTATCTCGTATTCTATACTGCCGCTCTGTAGGTGATGCGACTGAAACCATTCCTGTAGCTTCAGGTCCGTATGGTCTGGAGCCACTACCGTTACTTCCAGTCTCTCGCACACTGGTTTGGAATTTGGATGCAAGGTGTTGTGCCTTCGGCACAAATGCACTGTACATCCCACGACAGGGTATTCCTTGTCGCAGGATGCAGTGTTATTCGCGCCTAACTTAAGGCAAGCATCGAAGTTCATTCTTCAAATGATTCGTTTCTGTTATGCCCATTTGTTATTGAACTCCACAGGTCCGTTCTTCAAAGTCATGCATGATAACTCGATTTCTTCGAAGTGCATCTGTTTGTCTTCCCACTTTTCGGTGTAGTTTATACAGTAGCTTTGTATCCCTTCAATCGTTTTCATGGTTGATCCAGTGGTTGTGTTCAGGAATGTCAGTTTCACGTTGCGTGCCGTGTCGGGTTCCAGCATCCATTGCACCAATTGGTTGTTGCCGTCGTTCATGGCTTTTACTCTTACCGTGATGCGTCCGCCACGAGGGTTGCCGTCAATCTGACCGTCAGAGCCGGTTGACTGATTGAAGCTATAATCTACCAAATAAACTTCTCTCGGTTCAAAACCATCTATTTCCATGGTTACTGGGGTTGTATTGTCTGCCATAATATTTAGTTTTTTTTAAGGAAACCCCTCCCCGTACTCCCCTAAGAGGGAAGGGAGAGTTTTCGTTTGTCGTTATTGTTAGATAGATATCCCTTCCCTTCTGGGTTTGCCCCCGTCCGATAAAGGGATAGTCGGATAGGGAGTTTGGGGATAGGTTGGATTCGTTATGCCCAGTCGTTTTCGTAGGCAATATTTCCGAACTTGATTTCCCTACAGGTAATTGTTATTTCTTCAATGTGTTCGTGATTGTCCTCCCACCGCTCGTGATATTTCACACAATAGGCATCGGTGAATTCAATGTCCTTCATCTTTTTACCAGACGTTGTTTCATTGAACGAGATTTTTCCTTTTTTTATCAGTCTTGGATCCACCATCCAGGCCATCAGTTCGGGGTTGCCGTCGTTCAATGCCTTTACAACCACGTGAATAAATCCTCCACGTGGAATACCTGTCATCTGACCTTGAATGTCAGTGGCTTGTGAGAACGTGTAATCCAACGACAGCACTTCGCGCTCTGCGTAGCCTTCAATTTCCATTTTTACGGGTGTCTTTGCCATAATTTTGATTCATTATAGATAGAAAATATAAAAAACTCATTGTTTTGATTTGTTCTGATACGTCATCAAGCCATTGCAGCTTCCTTGTCTTTCTTGTCGGCCGATACTTTGATGACAAAGTTCTTGGCGGCGTAGAAAGGAGTCAGCGACACGTCGCAGGTGATACGCTTGGTGATGGGATCCTGCTGTGGAGTGCCGATTTCGTAGTTCGAGAAAAGGTTGCCATAGCCTTTGTTGCTGTTCAGGAAATCCTGGATTTTCGATTTCAGGTTTCTGGGCGAGTTGAAGGGATCCCAGTTTTCGAGAGCCACTTCATGTACGAAGTTCATCAGCACTTTCTTCACCCAGTCGAACACGCGTACGATGGGATATTCCTTCATGGCATCCAGGTCGCCATTGTAGAGGGTGTTGTTGTTGAACGCCATCACGCGGCCTTCCGAATAGACCATCGGAATCACCTGGTTGTCCATCAGCTGGGCAATCTCGCTCTTGAGCAAGTCTATCTCCACACCTTTCACACCGTCGAGCGTGCCGTATTTCTTACCGCCTGCACCTTGCGCCATATTGGCTGTTTCGTCGTACAGTTTTCCGCAGAGTGCTGCCGATGGAGCAATGTAGAATGCCGGGGCATCCTGTTCATCGGCCGACATCTTGTCGGCTTCACGACCCACAATCCAGTTGGCGGTCATCACCACGTTCATCAGTTCCTGGTCGCTGTCGCGATAGCCCTCGGTGTTGGCAAACAGGTCATCGAACGAGTACTCGTCGGCATGGTCGGTAATGAGCAGCACCTTGTACTTGAATGCCAGCTTGGCCCACTGCAGCAGTGTGGCCTTGTCCTGGAACACATGTCCCGGCACACACACCAGGCTGTAGGCATCCTTCAGCGAGAGACGGTCGAAGCCGTTGCGCAGCAGACTCTCCACCTCGTCCTTGAAGCCGGAGTCGGCATCGGCTATGTCTTCCTTGAGAACGTTGACGATGCGCAAGTTCTTCACTTTATCGGTGTTGGCCGTCTTGAAGAAGGAGTCGAGCTCGCGGTAGGCACGTTCCATGTCCTTCGAGGCATACAGTGCATCGGTGATGCCCTGTTTCAGCACGTTGGTGTGTTTATCCACCTTGGCCTTGCATCTGTCAACCATTTCGGTGGCCGTGCCGCCGCCATCGTCGAGCAGCTCAAGCCATCCTTTGATCTCGTTGGTCAGTGCCGTGCGCTTGTCGGCAAACCGTTTGTCGGTCAAAAACACGTTCTTGGCTGCCTTGTGGGCCGGATTCATGTTGTCGGCATCGGGCATGAAGCCACGGATGGCACTGAAACCTCCAAACGAAGCCAAAAGTTTCGACGTGTCTTTCGAGGGGGCAGCCTGCCCCGCTCCCTGTGCGGCTACATTGACCTGTGCCGCTTTCTGCATTTCTGTATCTGCCATATTCTGTTGTTTATTCGTTGTTCATGAAAAATTAGCCTCAAGCCTCCAGTTCGGCCAGCATGGCCTGTAGCATTTCCTTCAGCTCGGCACGCGAACCAGCCTCCTTGAGTATTTCGCGTAGCTTGCGGTTTTGCTCAATGCTTTTCCTGATTTTCTCGTTCACGTCGATTTTCATCTTCACACTCGACAGGAAAGGTGAGTTCTGCACCATCCGACCCTTGCCTCCCTGTGTCTCGAAATCGCGCAGTTCGTTGAACTTGAGTGTCTCGGTCACACTGCCGCCATCCTCATCGACGAAATCGACTTCCACCGATGGCTTGAAGTGTGCGAATGCGTCGTCGATGCACTGGATGTCCTCCACCAGCTCTGGACGGCCGGCTTCCACGTTCGGGGTGTATTGGTCGATCATCAGTGTCTTGTTTTGGTCAATCAGGCTGACCTTTGCGCTCGACTCCTCATCGGGAGCCATGGAAATGAAATTTTCTTTTATTGCCATAACATTAAATATTTGGTTTTATGATTTGTCTTGTCATTCTGTCGCAAATGTGGTCTCGCCATCCTTTACAGCCACCCGCACGGTGTCGCCATCGTTCACCTTGCCCGCGATGATCAGTTTCGAAAGCGGATGGCGTATTTCCTTGCGGATGTTGCCGATAATCTGGCGCGCACCGTATTGTGGGTCGAAGCCGCGCATGGCAATGTCGCGCTTGGTGTCATCGTCTATCAAGAGGCGGATGTTCTTCTCGTCGAGCAGTTTCATGAGGCCGCGCAAATGGATGTCGAATATCTGCACGATGACATCCGGGGTGATGGGAGAGAACGGCACAATCTCCGTCAGACGGGCCAGGAATTCCGGGCGGAAATACTGCTGCATCACGTCCATCAGTTCTGTGTTCGAGGGAATGTTGCCTTCCGTGAACCTCTGGGAGATAAACTTGCTGCCGATGTTGGAGGTGAACAGGATGATGGCGTTGCTGAAGTCGCCTACACGTCCCAGTCGGTCGTGCAACTTTCCTTCGTCGAGAATCTGCAGGAACAGGTCGAACACCGACTTGTGCGCCTTCTCAATCTCGTCGAACAGCACTACACTGTAGGGGTTTTGGCGAATCTTGTTCACCAACAGGCCACCCTCTTCATAGCCCACATATCCCGGAGGCGCGCCATAGAGCAGGGCCACCGAATGTTCCTCCTTGAACTCCGACATGTCGAACCGCAGCAATGCCGACTCGTCGCCGAAGAGAAACGATGCCAATGTCTTTGAAAGCTCCGTCTTTCCTGTTCCCGTAGGGCCCAGGAAGAAGAAACTACCCATGGGCTGCCCTTTCTTGTTCAGTCCCGAACGCGATTCGAACACCGAGTCGAGCACTTTCCTGATGGCATGATCCTGACCTATCACACGTTGTTTCATGGTTTCCTCTGCTCCCAGCAGGCGGTCGCGTTCCGAGGTCTGCACCTTGCCAAGAGGAATGCCGCTTTGTTTCGACACCACCTTCTCCACGTCGGCCGTAGCCAGGTCGTTGCGTTCCGTTGCCCCATCTTTGCTGTTCGCAATCTTGAGTGCCGCCATCGAACGGTCTATCAGGTCGAAAGCCGAGTCGGGAAGCGCCTTGTCGTTCAGGTAGCGTTTTGCCAGACGGATGGCATCCTGCATCACGGGTTCCGAAATGCTTATGCCATGGAAGGCCTCGTAAGCGGGGAGGGCACCCTTCAGAATGTCGAGGCAGAGGTCGGCCGTAGGCTCTTCGATGGAGAGTTTCTCCAGTTTGCCCACCACCTCCTTGTCGGTCTCAATATGCTTGGTGTAGCCGTCGATGCTTGCCGTGGCCACCAGTTGCAGCGACCCCTTGGCCAGTTCTTGCTTCAGGATGGACGAGCAGCCGAACAGTGGGCTCTGTTTGTCGAACAGCTTGTCGATCGACTCTATCACCAGCACGGCCGCAGCTCCGGTGGCACGTTGCTCCTCCATGTGGCCTATGATCCTCTTGAAGCGATCATCCACCTCGCTCTTGTATTGTGCGTCCGAGGCCAGCGCGGTCAGGTCTATCTCCAGCACGGTGGCCTGTTGCAGGAACGGAGGTACCTGCCCGTTTGCCACCCGCGTGGCAAACGCTTGCACCAAGGCGGTTTTCCCCACGCCTGCCTCACCCGTGATGAGCACGTTCGACTTGGTTTTCCTGCCCAGTGTCTCGAACATCACGCCCAATTCGTCCTCGAATCCCACAATCACTCCTGTCTTCCCGTCGCGTACTTCTTTCACCTTGTCGATGGTGTATTCCTTGATGTTCGCTCCCACACCCTTTGGCGCGGTGCCGGGGGCAGGCACAAAAGCAGGCTCGGCGGCATCGGCTCCCATGCCCATTGCCTTACAGATGTCCTGCGGCGAGAGTGGCAGGGTTTTCAGCTGGTCGAAGCTGAATCCCACTCCAGGAGTTGTCAAGGCAGCCAGCAGGCAAATCTCATCCGCCGCGTCGAGACCGAATTTCAGCTTGTAGTTGTCGGATTCAGCCATTACTTCTTCTGCCTCGGCCGACAGGTCGAGGGCGCGTGAGGGACGTGTGGCACGTGGCGCCAGTTGGCATTGCACGTCGGCCCACTCCAGCAGGTAGTAGTAATCCTTGTCGAGCGTGGTTTCTACAAACGCCACCAGCCCCACATCCTTGTGTAGGGCAGCCTTGAACAGGTGGGCGGGATAGACCGCATCGCTACAATATTCCGTAGCATACGATGTGGCAATTTCAATCAGTTTCTCATACATGAGGACGATACAGGTTAGGAGTCATGGATTTTGAGGCAGGGTGTCTTGAAAGCTTCGCCGCTACCTGTCACATTGAGGGGTAGAACATATCCGTTGTGCCAGCGAGGATTCTCATTCAAGATCATCCGATAATTTTTTGCAAATGTAGGAAACAAATATTTCTTTTGCAATTATTGGATGTCTTTTTCCCCATTTTTTTTGGAAAATGTCGGCGGAAAAGTCTCATGTAGCGAATCGGCCATGAAATCCATCCACGAGCGGCTCTATGTACTACGACAGAAGCCGTCATTCCCAAGAATGACGGCTTCTGAATAATCAAAATTACGAAGGTATTACTTCATGGTGTATCTCTTCACTCCGAATGTCATTGTGCCGGCCGAAGCCTCTTTCACGTTGATGAAAGCACGATACATGCCATCGGCTGTTTCCGCCCAGATGCCATACTCGATGCCCAGGCGCAGGCAATAGTCCTGCGAACCCTCGAAGCGTTTCTCCACGAAGTCGAGGTCATCGACCACGTTGTCGTATTTCTCGTCGATAAGCTGCCTGTCCTTGATGCGATAATCTATCATCATCTTGGTTTGGGCGGTGAATCCACTCGGGAAGGCGAAATCGGGATGTAAATCGGCTGGAGCCGATGCATTGTACAATGCGTGGGTGATGTCGCTCAAGGCATTATAGCCATATACCAGGTCGATTTGTGAGGCCAATGAGGGATTGGCATCGAGTTCGGCCTGCGAATAAACATGCACTGCCTCGCCTGCATTGTGGAACGACAGGTACATGCCCTCGCCTTGTTTCACCACCTGATTGATGCTCATGTCCATCTCTGAAATCGCGTATGGCCCCATGTGCATCTCTACCGATTCGTTGGAGCTCGACTTGCAGCTAAACACAAAGCTTACCTTCTTTCCGCGGGCACTTTCCGGAATTTTGTAATAGTAGCGCATTGTCATGGCACAGGTATCCACGCACGCTGTGATTGTGGTGGTTGTTCCACTCGTGGTGCTCGGATTGCAAACCAGCACGGGAATGTCCTTACCCGAGTTGTCCGTATAGTACGAGTTAGGGTCGAAATGAGTACCCTCGTCGCCTGGGATGGAAGCCTCGCATGTCACGGTAGTGATTTTGCCATTGGGAGTGGCTACGCCGTATGCAAACTCAATGGTCTCACCCACGATGTTGGGCATGGTGGGCAAGGTACGCTTGATGCAGTCGTTGCTCAGTTTCGTAACGGGATCCTTGATCAGTTGCTGGGTGTCGTCGCACGAAACGCCAACAAGAGCCAAGACACAGAGCAGAGAGAGATAAATAGATTTTATTTTCATAATGTTCTCCTTTCTATTGCAATGGACGTTCAACAATTACAAACGTGTATTCCTTGGTGGTCTTTCTGTTGCCAGACACCACACTGTACTTCAGGGCAGTGGAGGGGAAGTTGCCATTGGCCACGACGCGCTCGCCAAGTTGGGTTTGGGGAACTCCGCTCGCAAAGTCGCCATTCACGAATGCAACATCCATCTTCGAACCCGTGAAGTCGGTCCACGTAGTGATTTTGGGAGTCAGAATGGCGTCGGTGCACAAGCTTACGCGAGGCCACACATGGTCTATCTGCTGTCCGTGACGGATGTATCCCACTACCACCTGAGCGGTCGTGTCGATGTAAGCACTTCCTACAAGGATTTCACTCTGCGAGCTGTCGTACAAGCTGAAGTTGCTGATGTAGCACTCGTTCTTGGTCGTTATGAGCAAGCCTCGATCATCGACAGGGAAATCGTTAAAACAGGAAGTTGCAAGAGTTGTGACAACCAACAACATCACTATCTTATTGAAATATTTCTTCATATCTTCAATGATTTTAAGTTTTAAACAATTAGAGCCAGCATGGGTTTTGTTCCAGGTTGCTGTTCTTGGTGCGTTCCGACTCTGGAATACGCCCGATGTACAATCGCTGGTAGGTCTTGAACGACGTATTATTAAAATAGGTGTTCTTGTTTTGTCCCCATGTGTCGTAGAGCTTCACACCACCTGCGGTCTGAGGTGGACACCAGACACGCTCGATGGAACGCCAACGACGGAGGTCGAACCAACGCTGACCCTCTTCGAACAATTCGATGATACGTTCCTGCTCGATGGCATAGAAGAACGTAAGTTTGTCGCCATACTTTTCAGGAGCCAATGCAGGCAGGTTGCCACGATGACGGATCTTGTTCACCAACTCAACGGCCAAACCACCGTCGCCCTGGGGGCCGTAGGCCTCGTTGGCTGCTTCGGCATACATCAGATAGACGTCGGCCAAGCGAACCACCGGCCAGTTGTAGTAACCCTCATTACGGTTGATACCTGCCCAGTTGATGATGAACTTGCGATTGATGGTTCCCTCGTTATCGGCATCGGCGTTGATGGCTTCATTGGGCTCGTCATAGTCGGCCACGACACCGGTGCGGGTCATGTAGCGATATACGCGCACCTTGTCGAAGGCAAGGTTCAGCATACAGTACATGCGCTCGCCTTCCCACAGCAAGGACGATTTCATGCGGTAGTCGCGGTTCTCCCATGTCTTAGGGTTGATGGCGGCGTTCTCCTTTGTGTAATCCTTGCCAAGAATGGATGGCTTGCAGAAGTCGCCTGTCTCGATGGACTGGTAGCGGTCCATGATGGCGCGGCGGGGTTGTCCCCAACCTTGTGAGCCTTGGGTGGCACGTGTGCCGAAGTCGCGCATCAACTCGTCGCCCTGACTTGTGCCGGTCGATCCGTGTGCAAAGCCCACCATGATTTCGTCGGAGGTGTTGGCTTCGGGGGTGAACAGGTAGTAGTAGTTGGGCAGGGTTTCCCAATCGCCCAGACCTCCACACTCGCCCGGCTCGCCGTCTCTGAACAGGGTCAGGCCCGACTGCTCGATGATGGTCTTGAAGTCGGCGGCGGCAGCCTTATAGGCGTTTTCCGACTCCGACTGACTTGGCGTAAAGGTGCTCAGCTCAGGCCAACCGCCCTTGTTCGAGCCGACCGTGTCGTTCCAAGGCCAGCTTGTGCGGTTCCAGCAAGCCCAGTAGAGCTGCATTTTGCCGCGCAGTGCGAGGGCACCCCATTTGTTTTGCCTCCCCACTTGGGGCGAACGGTTGGGCAGTTTTTCGTAGGCGTAGGTGAAATCCTGGTAACAAGCGTCGTAGATGTCCTTGATGGGAGTACGCACAACATCCATCACCTCGTCGTTGCTCTCGATGACCTTGTCGAGGTAGGGCACGTCGCCGAAGAACGACATCAGACGGAAATACACCAGACCACGCAGCATCCGGGCTTCGCCCACGATGGCTTCCAATCCTGGGCGCGATGCCTCGCTGCAAGTTTCGAGCATCTTGCTCACATTGTCGATTACGTAGTTGCAACGGTTCACGGCGGCGAAACTATACTGATAGTAGTTGTCGTAGCTGGCTGCCGACGAAGGATTGCTGTAGGTGCCGTTACGATAGGCAATGGCACGGTCGCCCGTCGATTGGCTCGTACCACCATTGGCACGGAAACGAACGTAATCGCCCATGCCGTCGAACATGTAGTCGCGATGGAAACAACGGATCACGTCGTAGTAGGCACCATTCAAGGCGTAGGTGGCATCGTCCTCTGTTTTCCAGAATTGGCTGGAAGCCAACAAGTATGTCGGAGTCTGGTCTAATAGGTCATCACGACAGGAGGAAAGAGTGAAGATGTTCACTGATGCTATGGCAATGACAAATAGTCGTAAAAATGTCTTTTTCATAATTCATGCTCTTTTTTAGAATCCAACATTTACACCAAGTGAGAAAGTCCGGTTGATAGGATACAGGTCGCGGCTGGAATTCGGCTTTTCAGGATCCAGACCTGGATATTGGGTTATCGTAAACAAGTTCTCACACGATGCATACAGTCGCAAGCTGTTCATATAAGCCTTGCCAATCCATTTTTTCGGGAAGTTGTAGCCAAGCTGCAGGTTCTTCAGGCGCAGGTAGCTCATGTTGTAGAGTCGGTATGTGCCCGAGCTCTGCAGGTAGCCGGCACCCATTTTCTGCCAGTCGGTGTCGCGGTTCTCAAGCGACCATGCGTTGTTCTGGTGCGACCAGGTGAAGGCATAGCGCGCGTTCGAGGGCGACGGCTGGTTGTAGTTGGTCTGCCAGTAGTCCTTGCGGCCGAACGTGCCGTTGAACAATGCCATGATGTCGAAACCTTTCCATGAAGCCGAAAGGGTGAGGCCGTAGGTGGTGGTTGGTCTGTCGCGCTGGATGTTGGTGTAGGCTTTTTGGTCGGCACTGTCGATCATACCGTTACCGTTCAAGTCCTCGAACAGCACCTGTCCGGGAACCGCGCCTTGCGGCGTTACCTGATAGATTTGCTCCCAGGTCTGGGCCATACCCAAGTCTTGGTAAGCATAGAGGAAGTGGTAAGGCATCTCAAGGAACACCCAGCCACGATTCAGGTACTCGTTCCACTTTTCCAGGGTTGTGCGGTTGTAGGCACCGTTCAGGTTCACCGAATACTGGAAGTCGCCCACTCTGTCTTGCCAGGTCATGTTGAGTTCCAGACCACGGTTGCGCAGGTCGCCAATGTTCTTGTCGGGAGCGTCGAGTGCGCCGCTGATGTGCATGGAGAGTTCCGACGGACGAAGCATACCCGTAGTCAGACGGTTGTAGTAGTCGATTTCGGTCGAGAGCTTGCCACCCACGAAGGTCAGGTCGAGGCCCACGTTCCATGTCTTGGTGGTTTCCCACGAGAGGTCCTTGTTGATCATCTTGCTGTTCACAAAGCCTTTTACCACCGACAGACCGTCGGCACCGGTCACATAGTTGTGGGCAGCCAGAGTTTCCTGCTGGTCGAAGTAGCCTACGCCGGAGTTGTTACCGGTCTCGCCATACGACACGCGGAGCTTACCGCTGTTCAGCCAGTTCTCCGTGAACTTCTGTACGAACTCCTCCTGGGTGAAGCGCCATCCCAGTGCCAGCGAGGGGAAGAAACCAAAGCGGGCACCTTCGGCGAACTTCGACGAGCCGTCCACACGGAAGTTGAATTCGAGCAGGTACTTGTCCCAACCGGTGTAGTTGAAACGGCCCACATACGACTGTAGTCCTTCCGACCACGACGTACCGCCATTGGAGATGGTGTTCGTGAGCGCACCGTCTATTTCCGTAATGGTGTAGTGTAGGCGGTCGTTGCGCGATGCCGAGTTGGAGCGTCCGTGCCAATACTCTTCGCTATAGTTGAACATGAAGCCGAAGTCGTGGTCCTGCCACAGGGTGACATTGTAGTTGAGGCGGGCGTTCAGCTGCGTCTTGAAGTTGGTCTTCGTGTTGTCGCTCACCGCCACGTTGTCGGCCACGTAAGCACGGCCTATGTCGGTGCCTGTCTGGAAGTTGTAGGCCCAGCCCGTAGGCACCTTCGCGCTCTTGCTGAAGTAGTTGAGGTAGGTCAACGAGTAATCCACGTGGGCTGTCAATCCCTTGATGACGTTCCAGTCGATGTACATGTTGCCGTTCACATTCTGCTGGCTCTGGTGAGGATTGCCTTCGTTTACGAAGTATGCGTATGGACTGTATGCCTGGAGGTCTTCGCCGTAGGCCATCACACCACCGTAGCGTCCGGATGCGGCGTCGTAGGGAGTGACGCCCGAGATGGCGTACTGGAAGTCGCCACCGCCCGAGTCGCTCGTGTTGTTGTTGGTCATACCGTCGGCACTACCCGAGTAGTCGAATTCCGACCAGTTGGCGTCGATACGCGCGCCGACCTTCACCGTAGGAAGTATCTTGTGGTCCACGTTCACACGGGTGTTGTAGCGGCGGTAGTCGTTGCCCACCTGCACTCCGCGCTGGTCCATCATGCCCAACGAGATGAAGAAGTTCGATTTGTCGTTGCCGCCCGATGCCGATACGTTGTAGTTCTGCAACGCACCAGTGCGCGTGATGGTCTCCCACACGTCGGTGTCGGGGAAGCGGAGCGGGTCGATCATGCTCAAGGCCATCCATTGGTCGATGGTTCCGTTCTTGAAGGTGTAGCTCTCGGCCTTTGTGCCCGCCGATGCGGCAATCTGGTGCATGTTCAGCGCGCGGGCATAGTCGTCCATGAAGTCGTAGGTCTTGATGGGGTTCGACAAGGCGAGCGATGCGCTGAAGTTGATCTGGGTCCTGTCCGCTCCTGCGCCGTTCTTCGTGGTAATCAGGATGACACCGTTCGAGGCACGCGAACCATATACTGATGCCGATGCCGCGTCCTTCAGCACCGAGATGCTCTCGATGTCCTGGAAGTTGATGCGGTTGATGTCCACGTCGGGCATACCATCGACAACCACCAGCGGTGTCGTACCGTTCACCGTACCCAAGCCACGGACCATCAGCGAGGCGTTGTCGTTGCCTGCCATGCCAGTGGTGTTCGTCACTTGCAGGCCGGGAATCAGTCCTTGCAATCCCGACGACACGTTGGAGAGCGAACGTCTCGACAATTTTTCATCGACTTTCACGGCTGCCACGGCACCCGTCAGGTTCACCTTCTTCTGTGTGCCGTAACCTACGACCACCACTTCCTCGATGTTCTGGGTGTCTTCCACCATTTGTACGTTGATGACCGATTGCTTGCCGACAGGAATCTCCTGCGTCTTATAGCCTATAAAAGAGAAAACCAATGTCGCATTGTTCGGACACTGCAAGGCATAGTTACCATCCAAGTCGGTAATAATACCTGTAGTAGTGCCCTTCACTGCAACATTCACACCAGGCAGCGCTTCACCCAGATTGTCGGTGACGACACCCGTCACCGACTTGGTGGTCTGCGCCTGTCCTTCAATGCAAATACCAAGCATCATGATGGCCGTTGCGACCAGCACCCTGAGGCTTGACTTTACGTTACATAATTTCATACGCTTTTAATTAAGGTTTTTACTACGTTTTTCTAATTCTGTTTTTTTGATTTTTTGTTTCCTTGTACTTCGCTGGTTCTTGTTCTTCTGGCTCGCTGTTTTTTCTGTTATTCTTAGGAATAAATGCAAACACATGGAAGGGACAGCCAATCCCATTCTATTGTGACGCACTTACTCGGTCATTTTCTCTCTATCGAGGACCTAAATCGTTTGGTGTTATGTGTTTCTTACATTTGGGTTTCATGCAGTGCGAAATTTTTGCAAAGGTAAGTATAAAAGGCATAAAAAACAACAAATAATACAAAAAAACATAGGAGGGGGATAGATATGCCGCCAAATGCTCGAAAGTTGATTTATTAAGAAGCTGTTTAAATTTATTTGGAAATAAGTATTATGTAGATGTATAAAT
>JAUNNV010000044.1:8192-15733 GCA_030531335.1 Bacteroidales bacterium | reverse complement strand
TGACGGCCAATGGGCAACAGAGTGAAGTGGATAGACTGTGTGGTGCCAACTCGATGTACGACATCGTAAAGTTTCGTGTGGCTTCTATCAAAAAGCTACAGACTCTTCCCCTCGCCGTCGCTCCTGCTCAAGTGGGTGATGTGGTGTATGTGTTGCCTTATTCTACGCAGAAAAGTGTGCAATGCCAAACGGCCAAGGTCACGGCTGTGGATTCAATTGGCAATGGGGCGTTCTATTACACCTTGGGACTGGCTGCTTCCGAGAAAACGGTGAGTTGCCCCGTGATGAACCAACAGGGCGAGGTGTTGGGTATGATTCAGCATAGTGCGTCGAACGAATCGAAAGAGAGCTATGCCATCAGTGCATCGTTTGGTGCATCGTTGAACATCAGTGCCCTTACATTCAACGACAGCTCGCTTAGGAATATTCTGATACGCAAGGCTCTTCCCGACGACATGCAACAAGCTTTGGTATATCTGTTCATGGCATCATCGCAGATGAAAGAAGAGGAATATACAGAGGCCTTGAATGAGTTTGTGAGCACCTATCCCGACAATGAGGAGGGATATATCCGAAGAGCCCAACTATATATGGACAAAAAACCTGAACAGGCCGAAAACGATTTCAAGCAGGCTCTTAGCGTGTCGGCGGTGAAAAACGAGACCAACTACACCATCGGACGCACCATTTATCAATATGCCATAGCCCAAAAGGATTCGACGGCCTATGAAGGTTGGTCGCTCGAACGTGCCGCCGAGTTTGTCCAAACTGCATTGGATGAAAAGGAGGAACCAATTTATGTGCGCATGATGGCTGACATACTGTTTGCACAAAAAAAATATCAGGAAGCGGCCGACAGTTTTCTGAAAATCATCGACACGAATGTAGGCGGTGCGCCGGCATACTATGGAGCAGCGAAGGCAAAGGAAATGATTGAAAATGCCGACTATGGGGAGATAGAGGTGTTGCTCGACAGTGCCATCCATCGTTTCTCGCAACCTTACACATCGGACACCGCCCCTTACTTCTATGAGCGTGCGTTGGTGAGAAGTGAACTGGGAAAGAACAAGGAGGCCATCGTTGACTTCAACCTGTTCTACGAAACTGCCAAGGGTGCGGTAAGTGCCTTGTTCTACTATCAGCGCGAACAAGTGGAAATGAAGTTGAAGATGTTCCAACAGGCCATCGACGACATTTCACGAGCCACCGAGATGGAACCTAACGATGCGGATTTCTGGATGGAGAAGGCATCAGTCCACATGCGTGTGAGCCAAACAAGCGAGGCCATTGATTGTCTGAAACAAGTGCTGAGACTCACAACCGACAATGCGGTTGCCTATCGCATGTTGGGCTATTGCCAAGTGATGCTGAAGAACAAGACGGAAGGGAAGCAGAATCTGGAAAAAGCTCGCGACCTGGGCGACAAGGTTGCGGTGCAACTTATTGAGAAATACTGTAAATGAGTGCGGCACGACGAGTGTTGTCCGTAATCCGATAACGGTTGTCGGGACGTTCGCCGATAATCCATACAATTTCCCCCTTGGAGCAGACCACGAAGGTTTGCTCCTTTTGGTATTGTGAAAACTTTCTATCGGTCAGGTAGTCGCTAATGAGTTTCTTGCCGTGCATACCAAATGGCACAAACTTGTCGCCTTGTTGCCAACGACGCACTTGTAAGGGCAGTCGCAGCTTGTCGGCATCCAAGCAAGCCAGTTCCTTTTTCCGGGGAATGACAAAGTCGTCGCCTATCTCCACAACCTCAACATGCAGCTGAGGCAATGGAACGGTGTTTCCCTTAGGCTTCAACAACAATCGGTTGCGGTCGATGAGTGCCTGCCATTCAACTGAATAGAAACGACTGCCCTGGGATGCTCCTAACATGTTGTTGCATTGCGTGGCCGTGAATCCGTAGGAGCGCAACATTTCAAACAGAAGAGCGGAAGCACAATCCTCTGTACGCAGCAAATCCAAACAGAGGGTGTTGTCGTGCACGAACAATGTGCGTTTCTCTTCCAACACCTTATTATATATTATCGCAACATCGCGCAAATGCGATGCCGTTTCCGTCAGACTGTCGGTAAGTGAAGGATTAATTTCCTTGAGCAAAGGTAGTACGCTCAACCGTATTTTGTTTCGTTGGAAATCATCATGGAGGTTGGTCGAGTCGGTAACAAACGCTTGATGGAGCGTGTGGAGATATTGAAGTATTTGCTCTCGGCCTACACACAGCAAAGGGCGGACGATGGTACCATTTTTGGGCTTGATGCCGATAAGGCCGTTGATGCCAGTTCCGCGCACGAGATTCAGCAACATAGTCTCGACCGAATCGTCCTTATGGTGGGCAACGGCTATGAACTGTGCTCCAATCTGTAGGCGTATTTCCTCGAACCTGGCGTATCGTTGTTCACGTGCAGCCATCTCTATCGAAAGGTGATGATTGGCCGCATACTGTCTGGTGTCGAAATGTTCTACCGACAAATCCACACCAAGTTGTTGACAAAGCTGACGGACAAAGTGTTCGTCGCGGTCGGACTCGTCACCCCTCAAATGAAAGTTACAATGCACGCAATGCACATGATACCCCAACTGAAGCATGACCCTAAGCAACGCCACAGAATCGGCTCCTCCACTGAGAGCAATGATAAGCCGGTCAGATGGGGAGCAAATTTGCATCGACTCGATAAAATGTTTGACGACTTGTTTCATCGGATGCAAACTTACAATTTTTTCATCGATTCTCCACATCATCGGACTTTTTTACGCAGACATTTTCCCAAACACTGATTTTATAGTAATTTTGTGGCCTGAAAGATAACACGATGCCGACAATGATGACGGCAATTGAATGACAAATAAAAAAGAATGAATCATGAGTCGAAACAAGAAGCCACTTCCAATACTTGAGAATGTGACAATCACGGGAGTTGCAGCCGAAGGTAAGGCATTGGCTCGTGCCGATGAATTGGTAGTGTTCGTACCGTATGTAGTGCCTGGCGATGTGGTGGATTTGAAACTGATCCGCAAGAAAAATTCTTACGCCGAGGCTGTCGCCGTGAAGTTCCATGAATATTCGCCTATGCGTGCCAAGCCCTTTTGCAAACATTACGGCATTTGCGGAGGATGCAAATGGCAGTGCCTAAAGTATAAAGACCAGATACGTTACAAACAACAACAGGTAGTCGATAACCTGACACGCATCGGCAAGGTGGAACTGCCGGAAATCCGTCCAATTCTTGGATCGGCCGAGACGCAGTTTTATCGCAACAAACTCGAATTCACGTTCAGCAACAAACGATGGCTCACAGAGGATGAAGTGAAGGCCGACGTGAAATACGACCAAATGAATGCGGTGGGATTCCACATACCAGGTGCATTCGACAAGGTGTTGGCTATTGACGAGTGCTGGTTGCAAGCAGAAGTCAGCAACCAAATACGCAATGCCATACGCGACTATGCCTACGCGCACAATCTAACGTTTTATGACCTTCGCGCTCAGATGGGATTGCTACGCAACTTGATGATACGTACCAGTTCCACAAGCGAGCTGATGGTTCTCATGCAGTTTTGTACGTTGGGCAACAACATGGCGCAACAACAAATGGATGACCTGTTGAGGCATGTGCAAACAATGTTTCCCCAAATCACTTCGTTGTTGTATGTGGTCAACAACAAGTGCAACGACACCATTGGTGACTTGGATGTAGTTACCTTTGCCGGAAACGACCATATCTTCGAGGAAATGGAGGGACTGAAATTCAAAGTCGGTCCAAAATCATTCTACCAAACCAATTCGAAACAAGCATACGAGCTATACAAGGTTGTACGCGAATTCGCCCAACTCAACGGCAACGAATTGGTGTATGATCTATATACAGGGACGGGCACCATTGCCAACTTCGTGTCAAGACAATGCAGCAAGGTCATTGGCATTGAGTATGTGCCCGAAGCTATCGACGATGCCAAAGTAAATGCCCGACTGAACGGATTGGACAACACCCTGTTCTTTGCTGGCGACATGAAGGACATACTGACACAGGAATTCATCCAAACCCACGGACATCCTGATGTAATCATCACAGACCCTCCTCGTGCAGGTATGCACAACGATGTCATCGACACCTTGCTGTTTGCCCTTCCACAACGCATTGTGTATGTAAGTTGCAACCCCGCAACGCAGGCACGCGACTTATCTCTACTCGACGCACAGTATAAAGTCACGGCAGTCCAGCCGGTAGATATGTTCCCCCACACACAGCATGTGGAGAATGTGGTTTTGTTGGACAAACGCTCCTGAAACCCATGCTTGTCAATAAAAAGTGTGATATTTGCCAACTCAAAATGTCAAAATCGCACTTTTTTCCGTTTTTACTTGTGGCTTTCCGATATATTGTGTAATTTTGCCGGCAATTTAAAGGAAGAATAGAAAATTATCGACTTATTATGGTAAAGAAAAGAGTCTATCTCTTCGGCAATGGAAAGGCCGAAGGAAACGCACAAATGCGTGAACAGTTAGGTGGGAAAGGGGCTAATGTAGCCGAGATGAATTTGATTGGTATTCCTGTACCTCCTGGATTCACGATTACAACCGATGTCTGCAACGAATATTATGCAGTGGGACAAGAAAAGATAGTGTCCATCCTCTACGACGATGTAATCAATGCGGTGAAACACGTGGAAACACTGATGAACAGTAAGTTCGGAAGTGTCGAGAATCCTTTGCTCGTTTCCGTTCGGTCGGGTGCACGCGCATCTATGCCAGGCATGATGGACACTATTCTGAACCTTGGCCTGAACGATGCCGTTGCTGAGGGTTTGTCGAAAAAGACAAACAACCCACATTTCGTTTACGATTCATACCGCCGTTTTGTCCAAATGTACGGCGATGTGGTATTGGGTATGAAGCCAGTGAATAAGGAAGACATTGACCCGTTTGAGTCCATCATTGAAAAAGTCAAGAAGGAACAGGGTGTAATGCTCGACAAGGACCTCTCTGTCGAGTCATTGCGTAAGTTGGTTGGTCTGTTCAAGAAGGCTATCAAGGACCAAACGGGGCATGACTTCCCCACCGACCCGATGGAACAACTCTGGGGCGCCATTTGTGCCGTGTTCCGCAGTTGGATGAACGAACGAGCCATCCTGTATCGGAAAATGGAAGGCATACCCGATGAATGGGGCACCGCCGTGTCGGTAATGGCAATGGTATTTGGCAATATGGGCGACACTTCAGCCACGGGAGTTTGCTTCAGTCGCGATGCAGGCAATGGCGAGAACCTGTTCAATGGTGAATACTTGGTCAACGCCCAGGGCGAGGACGTGGTGGCTGGCATCCGCACACCGCAGCAAATCACCAAGGTAGGTTCTCAACGATGGGCAGAGCGTGCAGGTATTTCAGAGGACGAACGCCTGAGCAAATATCCTTCGATGGAAGAAGCCATGCCTGATATATATGCCCAACTGAACGCTATCCAGCAAAAACTCGAAAAGCATTATCGCGACATGCAGGACATGGAGTTCACCGTACAAGAAGGCAAACTTTGGTTCTTGCAGACACGCAATGGCAAGCGTACGGGTACAGCCATGGTAAAAATCGCCATGGACTTGCTTCGCGAAGGCTTAATAGACGAGAAAACCGCCATTCTACGTTGCGAGCCGCAGAAACTCGATGAATTGCTGCATCCAGTGTTCGACACCAAGGCACTCAAACAAGCAAAGGTGATTACCCAAGGCTTACCGGCATCGCCAGGTGCTGCCTGTGGACAAATCGTGTTCCATGCTGACGATGCACAGGCTTGGAACAAGGATGGACATAAAGTCATCATGGTTCGACTCGAAACATCGCCCGAGGATTTGGCAGGCATGGCCTCTGCCGAAGGAATCCTTACGGCTCGTGGGGGCATGACCTCTCACGCAGCTGTCGTGGCACGTGGCATGGGAAAATGTTGTGTGTCGGGTGCTGGTGCCATCAATGTGAACTATAAGGGCAAGTATGTGGAGATTGAGGGTGTAAAATATAAGGAAGGTGACTATATCTCGCTCAACGGAACTACAGGCCAAGTTTATGCCGGTAAGGTGCCGACACGTGCCGCCGAGCTGTCGGGCGACTTCAAGGCTTTGATGGATTTGTGCGACAAATACACCAAGCTGCAAGTGCGTACAAACGCCGACACCCCTCACGATGCACAGGTGGCCCGATCGTTTGGAGCCAAAGGTATCGGTCTGACCCGTACGGAGCACATGTTCTTTGAGGACAGGAAAATCATTGCCATGCGCGAAATGATTTTGTCGGAAACAGTTGAAGGACGAGAGAAAGCACTGGCTAAACTCCTACCCTACCAAAAAGCCGACTTCAAGGGCATTCTTGAAGCGATGGATGGCTTCCCCGTCAACATCCGGCTGCTCGATCCTCCTTTGCACGAGTTTGTACCCCACGACGAAAGGGGACAGCAAGTGATGGCCGAGGAAATGGGAGTTTCCATTGAGACTATCCAAAAACGTGTGGCAAGTCTGGCAGAAAACAATCCTATGCTTGGACATCGTGGTTGCCGTCTGGGTATCACCTTCCCCGAAATCACCGCCATGCAGACACGCGCCATTCTAAGTGCGGCCTGTGAGTTGAAACAGGAAGGCAAGAATCCTTGCCCGGAAATCATGGTGCCGCTGATAGGTATTCTGTATGAATTCAAGCAACAAAAAGAAGTCATCGAACGTGTCGCGAAAGAAGTGTTTGCAGAGTATGGCACTACAGTGGATTTCGAGATTGGTACGATGATAGAGATTCCTCGTGCCGCCCTCACGGCCGACCGCATTGCCACCGAGGCCCAATATTTCTCGTTCGGAACCAACGACCTCACACAGATGACTTTCGGATACAGTCGCGACGACATTGCCAGTTTCTTGCCGGTTTATCTGAAGCAGAAAATCCTGAAGGTCGATCCGTTCCAAGTACTCGACCAAAAAGGTGTCGGCAAACTGATAAAATATGCTATCAACAAAGGACGTGAAGTGCGTCCGGAACTCCGTACCGGCATTTGTGGAGAACATGGAGGAGAACCCTCTTCGGTGAAATTTTGTGCAAAGATTGGCATGAACTATGCAAGTTGCTCGCCGTTCCGCGTGCCCATTGCCCGCTTGGCCGCGGCGCAGGCGAGTGTCGAAGAAGAATAATTCGTCAAAAATTATAGATTTCAAAAAAACGCAAATGTATGTTTATTATACATTTGCGTTTTTTTATTCCTTTTAAAAGCTATTGATAACCACTAATCCCATTTCATTATCGTAACGTATCTGATTCTATATGGCTACGATTTATTTTGTCTCAATGACGATGAAACACTTTGGATCTACGCTGGAGGTCTTCTTATATTCCTTCACGTACTTTTGGATTTCAGCACTCTCCATATCCTTTACAACTGACATAGACTTAATCGTCGAAGGAGAGAGGCTCTGAATTTCTGAGTAGGGAACAATCTTTCCGTCAACGACAAACACGACCTCCTTGCTATTACTGAAACGCATCGACTCTGATGTAGTAGCTGGCTTTG
>JAUNNV010000044.1:0-8182 GCA_030531335.1 Bacteroidales bacterium | reverse complement strand
TTGATGCCATCTTTCACTTTTGATGGGAGAATCTGTACGTTGCCAACCTTGTCGGCAAGCTCATATTCCGACGTGAAGATAGCGTGGATGTTGTTCTCTGGCTCGATGGTGTAGTTGACGATGGTCTTGCCCTTGAGCTGCGATCCGTCGAAGTTTTCTACTGCCTTACCATCAATGATGTAGGTTGCTTTCTTGGTTTCCTGTGCATGCATGTTTGCCACAGAGAGTACTGCTAAAAGCAGAAACAGAATTGTCTTTTTCATCTTTTTGTTGTTTTAGAAGTTTATATAATTTGATGTCATTTCCAAAGAAGAACCATCAGAGCCTCGATGTAACTGGTACGATGTTGACTCGCCATCCGTGTATGAGGCTTTCACAAGGAAGCCCTCATTGTTAGGAGTTGCTGTGATGGTTATATCGTCAGAAACTAAATCGGCAAGGAGGTTTATTGCCTCCACAATCTCGGAGGTGGTTATCTCCTCGGCTTTTTTCGTTCCCTTTTTGGTGGACTTCGCCTTGCTCGCCTTGGTTTGTTTGGGTGAATGAACTGCCTCCGCAATAACCTTTTCTTTTATAGGATTTTCAATGTTATCTTTTACCGGTACCTCAACAATTGTTTTTACTTCTGCAATGGGTGACGACTCGCTTGTTATTTCTTTGCCAAACGAATGCCATATAAACAATGTTACTATAGCTGCTGTGCAAGCTACTGATGCCCATAGCCATAAGCGGATAGCTCTTGCTTTGCGCTCTGGTACAGGCGTCAACATAACATCTATCTCATCATCACTGAAATCGTATGCATCCGTCTTGAAACTCTGGAACATCACTTTATATGCCTGCCACTCCATAGGAATGTCATCGGCAGCGCAGAAATATTCTGAGAGAATCTGCTCTTCTGCCTTCGAGGTCTGACCTTCAAGGAATTTCCCGAGAAGCCTTTCAATGTAATACTTATCTTGTTTCATAATCCTGCCCCTTTCATTTGTTTGAGAAGTGCCATTCGCGCTTTACTTATCATGCCACGAATGGATGACTCTGTTGTTCCAATTACTTTTGCGATGTCGGTATAAGACATGTTATCTACGTTTCGCATCTTTAGAATCGCTCGTTGTTTATCTGTAAGTGCTTGGACGCTCAGTTTCAGCTTCTGCCAGCTTTCCTGCTCCTCAAGTTGCTTATGAGGATTATCGAGCGAGGCAATGGTTCTTGCATCCTCTATCGAAATACTGTTTCTGCTATCTCGCAATATATTCAGGGACACATTTCTACAGATGACAGATGCCATGTTTCTCATCTTGCGTGCATCGCTAATCCTATTCTTTGCAATCCACAACTTCACAAGAGTCTCCTGAACAGCATCCTCGGCATCCTCTGTGCCATCCAGATAGTGCATCGCCTGCAGAAGCAAGTCACTCCGTAACCTTTCTGCGCTATGTGTGAACTCTTGTATTTCCATTGTCATTTTAACGTGTTGGCACTATAATAACACAAAAAGTCTGGTTTCGCTACTAGAGAACCAGACTTTTTGATTATTATACATGTAGTTTTACATCATTACTGCCTTCATGCATGATATTCCGAGTTTTCTTTCTATTTCAGCAACACTCTTGAATGAGAAATTGGTACTACCAGAAAGTGCTTGGTGGGTTACGTCGCTCGACGATGTCAATCGGCAGGCTTTGCCTGGGGATATGTGGCATTCGGTCATCGTAGTAAGCAGTAGATTGGTGCGCAAAGATACTGCGTTTTTTTAGATACAATCACTTTAGGGCAAAAAACACTTCCAAGCTGGCTTTCGTGCCAGGGAGGGCTCATTTCCCGGTACTTCCGGGGTGTGACGCTGATTACCCTGGGCAAGCCTTACATCTTTGCCTGAGTGTCCTTTTTGCGCCATCTTTCGGTCCCCCTGTCCGACTCGGCCCGACAGATACCTGCCCAACACCCACAGCACGAGAGAGCCGTAAAAAAAAAGGAGAGGCCAGTAATTTTTTTTTAGAGGCCAGTGGTTCGGCAGGTGCAGATGTTGGCGTAAATGTCGTTTCAAGACAGCCTTTTATTGCCTGAAAGACAAAAATTCATTGTTTTTTCCCTTACGACCCATTGGATTAGAATTTTTTAGACTAAATTTGTTTCGCAAACGAATGCCACAAGAGAGTCTGGCCAATCAACACTTAATATGCAAAAAAAAATGTGTCGCAAGAAAATCATTACGTTCGCTCTGCTTTTGGGCGTAGTCCCAACCTTTGCCCAAAAGGGTGTGGAGCTGAAGGTGGTCAGGGAATCGCTTCCCACCTACCAGATTGGCGCTCCCGAAGTCGATCCCATCTTCTTCACGGGACGTGTGTATCAAGGAGCCGAAGGGTACATTTACCCTTATCCTCTTTATGATGTCATGACCGACAAGGTCGTTGACAAGGAATACGAAATAGTAGAGTTGACGAACGAATACGTCAGCTTGGGCATCCTTCCGGAAATCGGCGGCAGAATCTTCCAAGCCCAGGACCTGACCAACGGCTACCACTTCTTCTACGAGCAAACGGGCATCAAGCCCGCCTTGATAGGCATGTTGGGGGCATGGCTCTCGGGGGGTGTCGAGTGGAACATCCCCGACCACCATCGCCCCAGCAGCTACATGCTCGTTGACTGGACAACAGAGGAACACCCCGACGGCAGCAAGACGATATGGGTGGGCGAGAGCGAACTTCGCCACCGCCTGAAGTGGTCGGTCGGCATCACCCTCTTCCCCAACAGCTCGCGCGTGGAGGCTTCCGTGAGGGTCATCAACCCTACGCCCATGGTACAATCCATGCTGTATTGGGCCAACGTTTCCGTTCACTGCAACGAGCAGTATCAGGTGGTGTTTCCACCCGACGTTCAGGCCGGCACCGACCACAGCAAGGTTTATTTCACCCACTGGCCCATGGGAAGCCTGACCCATGGAGCCGACAAGAGTGCCGACGTGTCGTGGTGGAAGAACTTCACCCTGAATTCCCGTTCCATTTTTGCCTGGGACAGCAAGATGGGCTTCCTGGCCGGCTACGATTTCGGCAAGGATGCCGGCACCGTACATGTTGCCAACCGTTTCCAAGTGCCGGGGAAGAAATTCTTCCTCTGGGGAAACAACAAGTCCGGCCACATGTGGAACAAGATCCTGTCCGACAAGGATGGCCACTACCTGGAACTGATGGTCGGCGCGTATTCCGACAACCAGCCCGACTACAGCTGGATAGCTCCCGGCGAGATTCGTGAGTTCAAGCAGACGTGGTTCCCCATCAAGGGCATTCAAGGCGTAAAGAACGCCACCGAGAATGCGGCCGTAAATTTTGAGCCCGACAAGGAAACCGGCAAGTGGAAACTGGGGTTCAACGCCAGCTCCGTTTACACAAACGCCAAGGTTCTCGTCACCTGGAACGACAAGAGACTGGTGGAAAAGACCATCGACATCAACCCCGACAAGTATTTCCTCGAACTCATCGACATTCCGGCCGACGCTCCCGCCGAAGCATTGAATGCCGCCCTTCTCGATGCGGCAGGCCACGTGCTCGTTGACTACACCCCCGTCAGGTTGAGCGACAAGGAACTGCCGAAGGTCATCGACGGCACCAAGCCCGTGAAGGAATACAAGACCGTAGAAGAACTCTATCTGGCCGGCCTGCGGGTCGATCAGTTCAACAACGCCCGCCTTTCCTACATGGACTTCTACGACGAGGCTCTCCGTCGCGACTCGATGGATGCCCGGGTGAACATCGAGGTCGGCAAGCACTACATCCGCCAAGCCGAATGGGACAAGGCCGAAAAGCACCTTCTGAGAGCCAAGGCCCGCTTGGAGCACGACTATACCCGCGCATTCAACACCGAAGCCGATTACTACATGGGCTATGTCTATCGCATGACTGGCCGCAAGACGTTGGCCGAAGAAAACCTCTGGGCCGCCACCTACACACCCACGTTCAAGCATCCTGCCTACTATCAGCTGGCAGTGATGGCAACCGAGGAAGGTGACATCGCGAAGGCACTCGGGCTGGTAGGCGACGCACTCCTGACCGGTGCCCACGACCTTCAGGCCCTTACCCTGAAGTGCTACCTGCTGCGCAAGGCCGGCCAAAAGGTTGAAGCCCAGAAGGTCATCAGCCAAATCAAGTCCATCGACCCGCTCGACTATTGGAGCGACTTCGAGCGGAGCTTCCTTGAGCACGGCAACGCCTCGTTCTTGGCATCGACCAGAAGCCGGCGTAGCGAAGGCCTCATTGCCGTTCAGGAACTGCTCGAAGTGGCCTGCAACTACCTGAACCTCGGCGACAAGGAAGCCACCCTTGCCATACTCGACGAGGCCGTGAAGGTGGGGCCCCCATTCTCCGAATATCCCTTGGTGCAGATTTACCGCGCCTATTCCATGCTTTCCACCGACAAGCGAGGCGCCTTGGAGGCGTTGGCAAAGGCCGCCACCCTTTCGGCCAACAACAATTTCCCACTGCGTGTCGAAGAGGTAGGGATGTTCAACAAACTGGTTGACATCGCCCCCGACAACCATGCCCTCCACTACCACCTCGGCAACCTACTCTACTATTTAGGGCAGAAAGACAAGGGGCTGGCCGAATGGTACAAGGCCGCCGAGCTCCATCCCGACTTCGCCCTGGCCCAGCGCAACATCGGTTTTGGCGAGGGTGTCAAGGCCAATTACAACGAGGCCATCAGGCATTACGACATTGCCATCCGAAACAATCCCGACGACCCACTGCTGCTGGCCGAATCCGACAAGCTATGCGAAAAGGCCAACATGGACACCAAGCTGCGCCAGGCGCGACTGGAGAAGCACATGAACACCGTCCTCAAGTACGACGACGCCGTCATGCGGCTGCTCCGCACCTACAACGCCAACGGTGAATACAAGAAGGCCGCCGCCATCGAAGACAATCGGCACTTCCACCTGTGGGAAGGTGGTGGGGAAATCCACGACATCTACGAAGAAACCCACATGCGATACGGCGAGACCCTTCTGGCCAAGAAGCGATACGCCAAGGCCATCGAGGAGTTTGAACTGGCCACCCTCTACCCTGCCCAGTTGGAAGTAAGCGAGCCGAACAACGATGGTTGCAAGGCAAAGGCCTATCACCTTATAGGCAAGGCCTACGAGGGCTTGGGAAAACAGGCCGAGGCCACTGAGGCCTTCACCAAGTCGGCCAACGCAACAACAGGCTCTGAAATAGAGTACATGTGCTACAAGGCTCTCTCGCTGCGCAAGACGGACAGGGAAGAAGAAGCCCGGGGACTCATCAGGACCATCGGCGACAAGTGCGAATCCATGGAAAGGAACCTCATGGACAGCTATGCCAAGTTTGGGGAAGCCGACGCCACCGCACGACAGCAGCGGCTTGAACACTACAAGCAACTGCTGCACGACCTCAAGAAGTGATTTCTTGTCGTAAAATTAGGTATGGCGACATAGAGCCGGCATACCTATTCCATCTTCTATCAAGCACGTCATCTTTTGAAAAACATCAAGTCCATGATAAAGAATCTTATTCCGGCCGTTCTGCTTACCGCAACCATCCTTGCCTGTGGTTGCCAACAACAGAAAAGCATTGCCAAGACCCTACCCGATCCTAACCTCATCCCAGCCGCCAATTTCGATACCGTCATCGACGGCAAGAAAGTGGGGCTCCACACCCTTCGCAACGGCCTCCTCACGATGCAGACGACCAACTTCGGCGGTCGCGTCGTAAGCCTTTTCGTGCCCAACAACGACACTATCCTCGACATCGTAGTGGGACACAACACCATCCGCGAATACACCAACTACATCCACGAGCGTTACCTTGGTGCCTGCGTAGGCCCGGTGGCCAACCGCATCGTAGGAGCCTCCTTCTCCGTCGATGGCCAGATCTACAAACTCTCCGCCAACCACGGCGGTACGGGCACCCTCCACGGTGGTTTCAAGGGACTCGACTCACAGGTGTGGGACGTAAAGGCACAGACCGACAGCACCATCACCTACCACTTCCTCCACGCCGACGGCATGGAAGGCTTTCCCGGCAACTGCGACATCGACATGACCTACTCGCTCACCAACGACGGCAGTTGGCGCATAGACTATCTGGCCACTACCGACCAGACCCGTCCCGTCAACATCAGCAACCACCCTTACTTCAACCTGGCCGGTGGCGAAGGACTCAGCCTGGACTATATCATCCAGATAAACGGCGATTCCATTACAGGCCTCGATGGTGCCAACATCCTTGAGCCGGCTTCCATCGTGGGCACCGAGATGGACTACCGCCAGCCCCATGCCGTACGCGATGCCGTAGAGAGCCCAAACGAACAGATGCGTCGCGGCAACCACGGTTTCGACCACAACTACGTCGTCAACCTCAAGCCCGAGCAAGACACCACCTTCGTGGCCTCCGTACTCAATCCAGACAACGGACTTTGTGTAGAGGTGTTCTCCGACCAACCCGGCTTGCAGGTATATAGCGGACAGTATTGGAAAGGGACTGAAATCGGCAAGAACGGCAAGACCATCGACCGCAACAGTTCCTTCACCTACGAGACCCAACACTACCCCGACTCACCCAACCATCCATCCTTCCCCGACACCTTCCTGCGTCCGGGCGAGGAATATCACCACACGTGCATTTACAGGTTCTCTACCAAGAAATAGGAAAGAAGCAGGGCTCGCAATCGAACATTACTGCGACCCTGCCTAATGGCGATAAGGAGCGACTTATTCGTATTGGAAAATCCTGAATTTCTCCGCTCCATATACAGGGAACACGCCCAGGCCCCAAGGCTCATGCCATGTCACGGCACCATGTAGGCGGTTGTCGGGGTCGTAGATGCCATATACGAGTTTCGAAATTTCCGGTGGAGAAGTCACGGTTTGGCCGCCTTCAAAGTTCAAGGATCCAATGGTGAGATTGACGCGGTCTGGATGGTTGCCGAACATGTTGCCGCGCGTAGTGGAAAGGATGACGCGGTTATGCTGCGCTACGACGTGATTGATGGTGGATAGGTGGGTCGCATCGTGGAACACGATGGCTTCCTCGCAGTTGTGAACGTAGAGATAGTCCGCATAGATATGTTCGCCCATCACGAATCCGTAACGGAAGCCTTGGACAGCCACGTTGCGGAGGATTTGGTCGTCGTTTTGGTTGCCCGAAGTGTGCAGGCCTATCGTGTGGCAGGGATTATGCTGAAGCGACTTCCCCAATTCCGTGTCGCCCACCTGCTCGTCGAGACAGAATTGTGAGTTTTCGATGTGGATTCTGGACACGTTCTTCAAAAATGCTGCCGAAGTGGTGGGGTACATTCGTGCCGTATCGAGGTGAACCCTTATCTCCAGGTTCTTCATGGAAAACATGCTACGTGAAAAACGTCCGTCGCAGTCGTCGCCTTCAGGGGCGGCCAACACGGCCCATGGCCTGTCGATTGAATCGCGTACTTCTGGCGCGTCCCAAGTGGAGTGAAGGCAGGTGTTGGGCATTCCTTGCGTGCCGAACTTGGTGGGCGTGAAGTTGTTTTTGACACTTTCGAGGGGGCGCACCTGATAGGTATAGAGGAGTTTGCACGGCATTTCGCCCTCGAATTGGATGTTGGAATTGCCCGGAGGCAGCACCAATTGGGCACGAACGATCCTACCATTGCTTGCGTATTCCCTTGCCGGCGCGGCAAGGAGATAGCCATTCCTCGTATAGGGGAAGAAGAGTTTGCCCCCACCCCTGCGGTCGAGGTAGTCGATGGCACGCTGGATGGCCTCGGTGTCGTCGGTAACGCCATCTCCCTTGGCTCCGAAAAGCATGACGCTGACCTGCCCACAGCGTGCGGCTTCTTCTATGCGGCGTTCGGGGGAAGAACACGAGACCAAGGCCAAGATACAAAAGAGCGAATAAGTAATTCTTTTCATTGCTACGATAAATTCATCCATTATTCTTGATTTTTATTCCCATCAGCGGTCAATAGTGAGACGTTGCAGCGTGTCATTCCAATCGGGAAGATTGGAATGAGCCAAAATTATCGAATTTATTGCAATCATCCAAACACTAAGCCTATAAATCACGTTTTTCGTGTAGAATTTGTTTATTTCCAGATAATGAATGTTCTATAAATTTCATCTTTGTAACATTCCAATTCATGTTCCGCTTGTCCAGCCTTGGGGGTGTACTATGAAAAACCGAAGGCTTTG
>JAUNNV010000177.1 GCA_030531335.1 Bacteroidales bacterium | reverse complement strand
AACATCGTGTTTTTCCGCTTTCTTCTCCTTTCCTTCCAGAATCTCAGACAATTGTTCCTTCAGCAACCTTACACGGTTGGCATCGCCCCACGTCTTGCCGATGCTGGAAAGCGACGCCACTTGTGTCAGAAGCTCTTGGTCGGTGTTGTCGAAATCATAGACGATCTTGGTGGGATTCGGTTCGTAGATGTATATGCAGACCTTTCCTGCAGGCTGCCTGCGGTCGGAAGCAAACCATCCGATGTTGTTATACTCGTCGATGGCAAGCATGAAATCATTGTCGGGCGAGTTGAACGGCATACCGATGTTACTCGGTTTCAGGAAGGTGTTATCCTCCGCATTGTAACGAGTCACGAAAATGTCGTAACCACCCAGCGACTCCTCTCCGTCGGAGGCGAAGTAGAGGGTCTGGCCATCGCCCAGCATGAATGGATTGTTTATATTGGTCGATTCATCCATACCACCGAGCCGTTCCGGCTGACTCCATCCGTGGAGCAAGCGTGTCGAGCCAAACAATGTAAGTTTGCCATCGTTCATGTCGCTATGGATTGTCCGATTCTCCATCTCATTACAATAGGAAGAGCCTGCCTTGTCGGCATCCTGGAAGATGCGCCCGGACTCCTGGCTGAGTTTGTAGGCCGCGAGGAAATTCTGCTTGTCAACCACCATACTGTCGATGACGGTGATGCGCTCCACTCCCTTTATCATCAGCGACCCTTGTCTAACTTTCTCCAATTCCTTCTCGGCCAGTTCCGTGTCGCGTTTCTTCTTTGTAAGCCATTCTATGTGCTCCTCGTAGTTTTCCACAGCCTCATCAAAGCGGTATTGGTCGAAGCGAAGTTTGCCAAGGTAGCGGAAGGCATTGATAACGTCTCTTTTCACGGCTTTTTCGAGATAAGGCTCGGCCGCATCCTTCTCTCCCGTTTCATAAAGACACGCACCATACCAAAAGTTGTAGGTGGCATTGCTTGGAGCCTGTCTTGTCAGTTTTCGAAACACAGGCTTCGCCTTCTCAAACTCTCCATTGTTGAACCACTTTTGCGCCTGGGCCAAGGTTTGGCCATTGGCGACGACACCCATGCCTACAAAAAGCAATGCGACAACACTTTTGCGAAACAGGATATCAAAGAATTGTATTCTCGGACTTGTTTGGGTTGATTTCATCATTTCAAATCTGTTTTCCGACACAAAGTTACAGCTAAATTCCGACAAATGGGGCGCAAGGCGCACGAAACTTTCCCAAATTGGCGGTTTTATTGTAATTTTGCCCTCGATTCCAACGAATGACAACAAAGCATGGCTAACGACCTCCCTAATCAGGACAAATGCGCGAGGCGAATCCTGCAAAGATTCAACAAGGCATTGAACGACTATCGACTCATCGACGATGGCGACCGTATCTTGGCAGGAATTTCCGGCGGCAAGGATTCGATGGCTTTATTGGAACTGTTGGCCCAAAGAAGCCGTGTGTTCAAGCCACGTTTCTCAGTTATCGCCGCCCATGTCGGAATGACCAATATCGGCTACGAGTCGGACACTGCCTATCTACAGGATTTTTGCGAGCGATTGGGTGTCACATTCGTACATCGAGACACTTCATTCGACGCTTCCACCGACACGCGAAAGTCGCCTTGCTTCCTGTGTTCCTGGAATCGCCGCAAGGCACTTTTCACATTGGCAAAGGAATACGACTGCAACAAGATAGCCCTGGGGCATCACATGGACGACATTCTTGAAACGTTGCTGATGAACCTCACCTTTCAGGGATCGTTTTCCACCATGCCAGTCTCGCTTCGTATGCGAAAATTCCCCCTCACCATCATCCGTCCGCTTTGCCTCGTCCACGAAGCCGACATCGAGCAACTTGCCCTAACGAGGCAATATAGGAAACAGACACATCTCTGTCCTTACGAACACGACAGCCATCGTGCCGACATGAAGCAATTGCTACAGCGGCTCGAAGCCATGAACCCCGAAGCCCGCTACAACCTTTGGGGAGCTTTGGAGCGTAGTCCACAGCCTAAGTTGGTATGCAACGAGACGGATGAAGGTCGAGGGATGATAGGTGAGAGAATTTCCATCACCCATCAATCCCTTAATCATTAGCCGTTATTTTTTCTTTGTAGCCTTCAGGAGGAAACCGCCGCCTGGTTGCATCTGCACGTTGAGCTTTCCATTCCCAATCTGCACGTTTCGGGAGTATTTGTAGTCGGAAGCCCGTCTGTCGGCGTTCACACCATCCACGAAAGTCTCTATCTCGTAGTCGGCCAGATTGCCAAGGAACGACAAATCGACCGTCACCATGCGTGCGTCCCAATTGGTAAGGCCGCCCACATACCAACTATCGCCTTTGCGACGAGCGTTCACCACGTATTTGCCCACCTCACCAGCCACGGCATGTGTCTCGTCCCATACGGTAGGGATGTTGGCCAGGAACTGGGTGTAGAAGGGTTCCTTCTCATAACTTGTAGGAGCGTCGCAAAGCATGTTGAGGGGCGATTCAAAGATGATGTATTCGGCCAGCTGGCGGCAGCGGGTGCCCTGGCTCATCGGCTCGGTGTTGCAAGGGAAATAGTTCCTGCGGTTGGCATTGCGCATGGCCCCTTGGGTGTAATCCATCGGGCCTGCAATCTGGCGCACGAAAGGCAGTGTCACGTCGTAAGTCACCTGGTCGCAGCTGTTGGGTTCCCACTTCATTTGTTCCAGTCCGTGCACGGCCTCGTAGTTGATTACGTTGGGATAGGTGCGGTTCATGCCGCTTGGCTTGAATGCTCCGTGGAAATCGACCATCAGCTTGTATTTCGCAGCCGTTTTGGCCATGCGGTTGTAGAAATCGATCACAATCTGGTCGTCGCGGTCCATGAAATCCACCTTGAATCCCTTGACACCCATTTCCGAATAATGTTTGCAGAGGCCTTCCATGTCCTTGTCCATGGCTTGGTAGCCACCCCACAGAATGATGCCCACGTTCTTTGTCTTTGCATAATCCACAATCGCCTTGAGGTCTATCTCAGGCACTATCAGCATCATGTCGGCTTTCTTGTTCACCGCCCATCCCTCGTCGAGGATGACATATTCGATGCCATACTTCGAGGCGAAGTCGATGTAGTAGCGGTATGTCTCGTTGTTGATGCCTGCACGGAAATCCACACCTTCCAGGTTCCAGTCGTTCCACCAATCCCAGGCCACCTTGCCCGGCTTTATCCACGAGGTGTCGTCGAGTTGGCATGGGTCGGCCAGACAATACACAAGGTC
>JAUNNV010000043.1:9463-16063 GCA_030531335.1 Bacteroidales bacterium | reverse complement strand
TAGACTAAGAATTAAGAGTATTGGCTTAGGCTAGAGTTCTCGGACAGCCTCCCCCACACGCTTCGAAAATCCAAAAACAAACAAACAAACAAACAAACAAAACCACGCGAAAAGCGCGAAAATGGGAGGCTTCCAAACGGAGGGGAAAATTATGCAGCCGTTTAACGAAATTTAACGTTTTTTTCTTTCTTTCCTGCATAATTATGCCGAGTCTTACATGGAGAAATTCGTTTCTCCAATCAGCATCTGGAGCGAGTGCAAACGCGCCAGTGGCGGGCGCGACCTTAGGCAAGTACGAACGGCTGGACTTGCAGACATTGGAGCTGCTGCGCGAAATGGAGAGAGGGTAGGTTTTGTTTGTTTGTTTTGTTTGGCGTTTGTTATTGTCCTAAGATTTCGTTAGACAATACAATATCTATCATAAGTTTGATAATGAGATTCAAGTTTCGCAAGTTCTGTTCTGGATAGAAGCCACTACCTCGAATGCAGAAGGCAAGGTACCGCCTTCTAAGCAGAATGGATGGTGGTTGCCCAGTCCGAGGGCTTTGCCCTTGGTTGCTCATAGTACAGCCCTCCAGACTGGACATGAGAAACATGATTTTTTTTTTGAAAAAAAGTTGGAGGGTAATGTTTTTATCATTACTTTTGTTCCACCAAACATTGAAGGAATAGGTTTACTAAAATGTATTTCGTTGGTTCACAATCGTGTGTCTTGTGTTTCAGGAATCGACCACTGCTCATTGCGGCTGCTTCCTAAGTGGGTGTAGTTTTTTTATTCACTATTTTTTTTAATTCTATATTAATGAAGCGAATTCTGTTTATGTGTGTTTGCCTTGCGGCATCGGTGATGTTGTGGGCTCAGCAAATCGCGGTGAAGGGTGTCGTGCTCGATGAGGCGAACGAACCCATTATTGGCGCGAGTGTGGTGGAAACAGGCACGACAAACGGTACGATTACCGATTTTGACGGTGCTTTTGCGCTGAACGTAAAAGCCAACGGTGCGGTGCAGGTTTCATACGTGGGTTATCTGACCCAGACTGTACAGGTGAACGGTCAGAAAAACCTGAAAGTCGTTTTGAAGGAGGACCGCCAGCAACTGGAAGAAGTGGTGGTCGTGGCCTTCGGTAAGATGAAGAAGGAGGCTTTCACGGGTTCGGCCGGTGTGATGAAGGCCGATGAACTCTCCAAGGTGCAGGCATCCAATGCCACCCAGGCCTTGGCCGGACGTGTGGCTGGTGTGCAGTTGTCCAACTCTTCCTCACAGCTGGGTGAGTCGCCGCAAATCCTTATCCGTGGTGTCGGCTCCATCAGTTCGGACACGGAGCCTCTTATCGTTGTGGATGGAATGCCTTTCGATGGCGACCTCAACTTGCTTAATGCCAACGACATCGAGAGCATGACCGTGCTCAAGGATGCTGCTTCCAATGCCTTGTATGGCGCCCGTGGTGCCAATGGTGTCATCATGATTACCACGAAGAGGGGTACGTCGAGCGATGCCACCATTACGGTGGATGCCAAGTGGGGCGGCAACTCCAAGGGCTTGCCAAACTACAAGACCACCAATGCGCAGGAGTTCTTCGAGACTTACTATAAGATGCTCTACAACACCTACATCACAGCCGATGGCGCCACGGAGGCTTCCGCCCATGCCTTGGCAAACAAGAACCTGTTTGATTCTGGCGTCGGCCCGGGATATGTGCCTTATTCCATCCCCACCGGTCAGGACTTCATCCTGCCAGGCGGCAAGATGAACCCGGAAGTAGTCCAGGGCTCGTTCCACAATTTCAACGGCAACACTTATTGGCTGCAGGCCGACGACTGGGAGAAGATAGGATTGCAGACGGGCTTCCGGCAGGAATACAATGTCTCGGCTTCCGGCCGTTCGGAGAAGGTGAATGTCTATACATCCTTGGGCTATCTGGATCAGGAAGGTATTCAGGAGGGTTCTTCGCAGAAACGTATCACGGCCCGACTGAAGACCGACTATCAGGCCAAGAAATGGCTGAAGCTGGGCGCAAACATGAGTTTCACCAATTACAATAATTCGCAGACTTCCGAAGGCACCATCGGTACGGGTACTATCTGGAGCATCATCAAGACACAGGCTCCCATCTACCCCGTATTCATCCGCGACGCCAACGGCAACATCATGAAGGACTCGTATGGCCGCGACGTGTATGACTTCGCCAACAGCCAGCTCGGCGACCTGAGCCGTGCGGGCGGTACGGGTGGCAACGCCATCTTCTCGAACAAATACCGCTCCGACAGCAAGAAGGGCAACTCATTCATTGCCAGTGGATATGCCGACATCACCCTCATGGATGGCCTCGTGTTGACCCTCAACGCCAACGCTTACGACTACGACCGTCGCAGCACCTACACGGAGGATCCCTATACCGACCTTTACACTTCGGGCAGCGACAACGGCTACCTGAGCAAGAGCAGCTCGCGTACCTTCACCTTCAACACCCAGCAGCTGTTGAACTACAACAAGACCTTCGGCAAGCACGATGTGAGCGCTTTGTTGGGACATGAGTATTACAGATACAAATATGAGTATCTGGATGCCGGTGGACACAACTTCGGCATCGACGGTGCGACGGAACTTTCCCAGGTGCTCAACTTGTATTCCAACCCATATTCGTATATGGATCGTTACAACAACGAGGGTTACTTCTTCCGTGGCATGTACAATTACGACACCAAGTATTTCGGTTCCGTGTCGTTCCGCCGCGACGCTTCCTCGCGTTTCGCCACAGACCATCGCTGGGGTAACTTCTGGTCGGTAGGCGGCGCATGGATCATCTCCAAGGAAGACTTCTTTGACGTTTCGTGGGTGAACGAACTGAAGTTCAAGGCCTCTCTCGGCAGTCAGGGCAACGACAACATCGGCAACTATCTCTATGCCGACCAATACACGATGGTGAACAACGCCAACGCCGTGGCATTCCAGTGGAAACAGAAGGGTTCTGAGAACATCACGTGGGAAACCAACACCAACTTCAACGTGGGTGTCGAGTTCAAGTTGTTCAACAATCGCTTGACGGGTAGTGTGGACTATTTCTACCGCAAGACCTCCGACATGCTGTTTGCCCTGAGCACTCCCCCCACCGTGGGTTACACCTCCTATTACACCAACTTGGGCGACATGCGCAACTCGGGTGTGGAACTGGTGCTTGGCGCCGACCTCATCCGCACGAAGGATTGGAACTGGACGGTCGATTTCAACATCAGCCACATCAAGAACAAGGTGCTGACACTGCCCGAGGATGTGAAAGTGAACACCGTGGAAGGTTATTATGGTTATGTGAACGATGACCCGTCGTTCGTTTCCAAGTACATGTACTTCGTGGGCGAGGACCTGCCTCTCTACTCTTGGTACTTGCCCAAGTATGCCGGCACGGATTCGGAAACGGGCGAGAGTTTGTTCTACATGGACACCGTTGATGAAAGTGGTAAGGTGACAGGCCGCACCACTACGAAGAATGCTTCCGATGCCACCAAGTACTTGTGTGGCGACGCAATGCCCGACTTCCAGGGAGGTATCGCCACTTCGTTGACATGGCGTGGCTTCGACTTCTCCGTGAACGCCACCTATCAGTTGGGCGGCAAGGGCTACGACTACGTTTATCAAACCCTGATGCACTCCGGTGGCCAGACGGGCACTACGTGGCATGTCGATATGCTGAATGCCTGGACTCCGCAAAACAAGTCGGACATCCCCGCATTGCGCTATTCCAACACCTACTCGCAAAACCCACGTTCCGACCGCTTCCTGACCAGCACCAGCTACATCAGCTTGCAGAATGTGAACTTCGGCTACACGCTTCCCGCAGCCTTCACCAAGAAGTTCAGTGTTGATAAGATAAGGGTTTATTTCGCTGGCGAGAACCTTTGCTTCCTCTCGGCACGCAAGGGCTTCGACCCACGTTATAACATCGGCGGATATACCAATTCCGAGCTTTATTCACCCATCCGCACCATTTCGGGTGGCGTAACACTCACTTTCTAAAAAAAAGGACGAACATGAAAAAGATACTTACTATTACAGCCGCAGCTTTTGCTGCAATCGGATTCTCGGGTTGTATAGAGGAAACATTGCCTACGGAAACTGTCCTCTCCACACAAATCGGGCAGTCTGCCTCCGCCCTCGACGGCATGGTGAACTCCATCTATACCAATATGGTGAACTATTCGAACAGCGACGGTGGCATTGAGACCGTGTCGTATGGCAGCCTGTTGTCGATGTTTGAGCATGGCACCACCATGATGAACTGTCCGGGCTACAACGGCTTCAACACCAATGCCGCCTGGCACCGTGGACAGGTGGATGCCGCCAACCGTGGCAAATATCCCACATACGTGTATTACGGCTACATCAAGAACGTGAACGACATCATTGGCATGATCGACACGGAAACGGCCAACGAGCAGATGTTGCGCTATCTGGGTATCGCATACGCTTACCGTGCCCTTTACTATATGGACATTGTTCGTGTAATGGAGTACAAGACTCCTACGGATTCCCGTTATACTTTCGTTCAGCCGAAAAACGACCTGAAGAACCTGGGTGTGCCCATCGTTACGGAAAAGACTTCCAACGCCGAGGCCGCCAACAATCCACGTGCTACCGTGGATGAGGTGTACGACTTGGTGCTTAGCGACTTGGCCAATGCCGAGAAGTATCTCGACGGTTATGTCCGTTCGGACAAGATCCAGCCCAATGTGGCTGTTGTCAAGGGCTTGTATGCTCGTGCTTACACCGAATTGGCATCGCGCACGGAAACATCGGCCACCTACAAGGACAAGGCAGCCTATTGGCAGCAGGCCAAGGCGTATGCCGAGGAAGCCATTGCTCTTTCCGGCTGTTCATTGCTGACCGAGGACCAGTGGACAGACCCAACGACTGGTTTCAACAACCGCAACTCGCAGAACAGCTGGATGCTGGCCACCCACATCGACCCGAACAACACCGACGCCACCACAGGCGGTTCGTTCGTGTTTGCCATGCTGATGGGTACGGAAACCACCTTCTCCTCATACGGATGGCGTGTAGGCCGTGGGCTCGACCGTGCCTGCTACGAGCGTTTGTCCAACAACGACTGGCGTAAGAAATCATGGTTAGGCCCCGAGTTTTTCTACCTGTCGGCCAACCAAAAGCCGGGTCAGGAATACTTGGTCGAGAAATCGTTTGCCAACAACAAGTGGGCGCTGGCCGGCAACAACGGCAGTAACGAACAGTCCGAATGGAGCGACGAAATCGAAGGCGACTACCGGTTGAGCAGCAGTGCCTCGTGGGTACGTTCGCGCATCAACACCTCCATGGGCTTCAAGCCATGGCCATGGCTCTACGTGAACGTGAAGTTCCGTCCGGCGCAGGGCAACTATTACGAGTATGAAAAGGGTGGCGCCACCGACTTCCCCATCATGCGTGTGGAGGAAATGTATTTCATCAAGGCTGAGGCTGAGTTGAACCTGTCGGGAGTGGCTACGGCCAAGAACACGTTGGTAAGCCTGATTTCTACCCGTAACCCCAATTATGCGGCAGAATGTACGGCTGCCACCAAAGTGGCACTCTATGAGGAACTGTTGTTCCAGAAAGGCATTGAGTTCTGGGGCGAAGGCATCAACTACTTCGATGCAAAGCGTCTGGAACTTGGCACTCACCGTTACTATCCGGGTTGCAGCGTGGAGCGTGCCAACTTCGCCATCGACATGGATCGCGTGCATTGCGGATGGACTCCACAGTTCAATACGGCTGAGACCAACGGCAACCAGGCCATCACCGACTACGACAACCCTTACACCGTCTATACCTCCTACACGACGGGTATCCACACCAATGACGAACTGGTAGCCGACTATGGCAAGAAGCTTGACATCGAGGGCCATAAATTTTTTGATACAGATAAACTTAATTAAAACAAGACAGTATGAAAGCAACCAAGATATTCGCTTTAATGACGGCTTTTGCCAGTGCGTTTTCACTGGCATCGTGTGACAGCGATGACGATGGCAATACGTCGGGTTCGAGCACGGATGCATATTTCTTCGAGCAGGAGTTTTCGTTCGATGTGACGGCCAATCCTGTGATCAACATTCCTGTGGTTCGTTTGGGTACATCGGGCGATCTTTCCGTGAATGTGTCTGCCACAGGCTCCACTGAGTTTACCGTGCCGCAGCAGGTCGTTATCAAGGACGGTGAACGGATGGGCAATCTGGAAGTGACCTACAACAAGTCGTCCTTGCAATACAACGAGGTCTATACGCTCGAGTTGGCCATCCAGGGCTTCAGCTCCAAGTTTGGCTTCGAGAGGGCTACGGCCGTCATCGAGTATCCCACATCGTACTTTGAATATGGCTCAGGCCATATCGTCGAAGGCTGGTGGGGTGAAGAAGAGGATAAGACCATGTATGCCCGCGACTATGGCAACAATGTCTATCAGTGTTATCTGCCCGACTGTTGGGGCGACCAGAGCGGTGCTGGTTATCCTGTCCAGAACTATGTGTGGTTCTGGAACACTGTCACCAACAAGGTCTATGTGCCCGTGCAGGCCATGGGATGTGAGGACTGGTGCGTGGCCGACCGTGGTGCCGTTG
>JAUNNV010000043.1:727-9453 GCA_030531335.1 Bacteroidales bacterium | reverse complement strand
CTATTTAGGCGAATCGGCTGCTGTAAGTCCTGTTGTTGGTAGTATCCCCTAGGGCAGCGACAACCTTGGTGTGTTCGACGTATTTACTTTGAAATAAGTATGAAACGGATTGTCATTTCCTTTTCCCTTGTAGCCGCCGTGATTCTCACGGCGGCTTCTTGTTCGTCACGGGTGGCCGATTTCAGCAATGAGCCGTGCCGCACTGTCCCCTTCGCTGGAAATGTGTTCGTGACGGCGGCCGATGGCAACCTGATGGATGCGGCCCGCAGCACCATCCACACGCAGAAAGGCATCGTTACGGATTGGAACAACCCATCCACCCGATTGTCTTTCTATTTTCGAGCCAATGTGTCGGGTACCTTCAAGCTGGGTGTGAACGCTTGGTTGCCGGAAGGCACCAAGTCGTCCGAACTCCGTTTCTCCTGCAACGAGGTGAGTCGGAAGGTGAGGATTGCGCAGGGCGAAAGCAGGTTTTATCCCGTAGGTGAGTTTTCCGTGAAAGAGCCTGGTTACGTAAGGGTTGACATTTCGGGGATGGCTTCACCTGCAAACGCGCAGTTCGCCCGCATTGGCGACTTTGTGTTGGGTGGCCCTGTGGCGCAAGACAGCATCAACTGCACCACAAGGGAAACGGTGGCCGATTGTTATTGGTTTCGCCGTGGCCCGTCCGTACATTTCAATTACACACTGCCCGATGAAGATGTGGAATGGTTCTACAATGAGGTTCTTGTGCCCGAGGGCAAGGATGTGGAAAGCACCTACTACATGCTTACCGGCTTCAAGGAGGGCTACATGGGCATACAGACGCACGGCGAAAATCCCAACAATGTGTTGTTCTCCGTGTGGAGTCCTTTCGCGACGGACAATCCACAGGACATACCCGAGAACATGAAGGTGACGACTCTCCGCAGGGGCGAGAATGTGCGTGTCAACGATTTTGGTGGCGAAGGCTCGGGTGGCCAGAGCTTCCTCGACTACGACTGGAAGCCGGGACAAATCTACAAGACACTCGTGCATGTCCGCCCGACAGGCACCGGCAGCACCGACTATACGGGTTATTTCTGCGACGAACGGGGAAATTGGCATCTTGTGGCATCGTTCCGTCGCCCACATACCAACGTCTATTACACGAAGGCACACTCCTTCCTTGAGTGTTTCGAGCCAGAGACCAGCATCTTCACGCGCGAAGTCCAGTTTCGCAACCAATGGGCCTATACGGCAAAGGGGCAGTGGGTGGAAGTGACCCAAGCCCGGTTCACCTGCGACAACACAGGCCGCATCGGCGCACGTACCGACAAACGTGGCACGATGGCCGACGGAGCGTTTGTCCTGGGCAACTGTGGCTTTTTCGATGAGAGTACATCCTACGGCACTGTTTTCACCCGCGATGCCCATGGGCAGGCTCCAACCATTGATTTCGGCGCATTGGAAAAAACAAGATAGCTCTTAGAAGCTGTCTTGAACCGTACAAGGGGATTCTCACGCTTGGGAATAGGCATACAGCGCCTCGGCGCATCGTTCGCCGTCCATGGCAGCCGACACGATGCCCCCTGCATAGCCCGCACCTTCGCCACAAGGAAACAGGCCCTCCACCTCCACGTGTTGCAGGGTGGCGTTGTCGCGCACAATCCTCACAGGCGACGAGGTGCGGGTTTCCACGCCTATCATCACCGCCTCGTTGGTGAGGAATCCCCGGCTCGTGCGGCCAAACTGTAGGAATCCCTGCCTCAGCCTATCGCCGACGAACGGAGGGAGCCAGGAATGCAGCGGTGAGACCAACAGCCCGGGCGCATACGAGCTCACCGGCAAGTCGCGGCTCAACTTGCCCTTCACGAAGTCGGCCATCCGCTGTGCAGGGGCCGTTTGCCTCTGGTTGCCTTGTTGCCAACACAACTTCTCCAATTCCTCTTGGTGGCGCATCATGCACAGGGCATCCGTCCCGCCAATGTCGTCGGGGTGTATCTCCACCACCATGCCCGAATTGCTCCAGCGCGACCCTCGGTGGCTCGGGCTCATGCCGTTCACCACAATTTGTTCAGGGCCGCTGGCGGCGGGCACCACAAAACCACCCGGACACATGCAGAAGCTATATACGCCACGACCTTCCACTTGGGTCACGAAACTGTACTCCGCTGCCGGCAGGTAGGCTCCCCGGCCTTCGCGATTATGGTATTGTATGCGGTCGATCAGCTCCGAAGGATGTTCCAGGCGCACCCCGATGGCAAGCCCTTTGGCCTCTATCCGCACCTTGTGTGCGTACAGCCATCCATACACATCGCGTGCCGAGTGCCCGGTGGCAAGTATCACGGGCCCGACGAAAGTCTTGCCCGTGTTCGTTTCCACTCCCACCACGCGGTTTCCCTTCATCACCAAGGCGTCCATCCGCGTTTGGAAATGCACCTCGCCCCCACAGTGCAGGATGGTGTGGCGCATGTTCTCGATTACCCGGGGCAGCTTGTCGGTGCCGATGTGCGGATGGGCGTCCGAGAGGATGGACGTGCTGGCGCCATGCTGGCAGAACACGTTCAGTATCTTCTCCACGTTGCCGCGTTTCTTGCTGCGTGTGTAAAGCTTGCCGTCGGAGTAGGCTCCCGCTCCGCCCTCGCCGAAGCTGTAGTTGCTTTCACTGTCAACCCGCTGCGTCCGGCTTATCTGCGCGATGTCCTTCTTTCGTTCGTGCACGTCCTTTCCACGTTCCACCACAATGGGACGGATGCCCAGCTCGATGAGCCGCAAGGCGGCAAACAGGCCGCCGGGCCCCGCACCCACCACCACCGCCTGGGGTTTTCCCTCCACGTTGGGATAGTGCGTATGCAGGAAACCCTCGTCGGTGGGTTGCTCGTCGATGTATAGCCGCACCTTCAGGTTCACGAACACCGTGCGCTGCCGGGCGTCGATGCTTTTTTTCAGCACTCTCACCGCACATATCCTGCGCACGTCCGTCTGTAGCTCCACACTGAAATAGGCTTTCAAGGCCTGCTCGTTCGCTGCCTGCTCGGGCAGCAGCCTCACGCTCGTTTCTGAAATCATAATCCCCGTAGTAGTCTATCCGAACAAGGCACGGAAAGCCTCTTCCACCTTTCGCACCCCTATCAGTTGTATCTTCAATTTTTCCACGTTCAGCCCTTGCAGGTTGCGCTTGGGCACTATCATCCGCTCAAAGCCCAGTTTCTCCGCCTCGCCGATACGCTGTTCTATGCGGTTCACGGGACGTATCTCGCCACTCAGTCCCACTTCGCCCGCCATGCAGGTGGTGTGGTCGATTTCCACATCCATGTTCGACGACAGTATGGCGCTGATTACACTCAGGTCGATGGCGGGGTCGTTCACCCGCAGTCCGCCCGCAATGTTCAGAAACACGTCCTTGGCACCCAGCTTGAAACCCACACGTTTTTCCAACACCGCCAGCAGCATGTTCATGCGCCGCAGGTCGAAGCCGGTGGCCGAGCGTTGCGGATTGCCATACACGGCCGAGCTCACCAGAGCCTGTGTCTCTATCAGGAACGGACGTACTCCTTCCACCGCACAGGCTATCGACACGCCGCTCATGCCCACGTGGTCCTCGCTCAGCAGCAGTTCCGAGGGGTTGCTCACCTGCCGCAGGCCGTTCTGCCGCATTTCGTAGATGCCCAGTTCCGAGGTGCTGCCAAAGCGGTTCTTGATGCTTCGCAGGATGCGATACATGTAGTGTTGATCGCCTTCGAACTGCAACACCGTATCGACAATATGTTCCAGCACCTTCGGACCTGCTATCGAGCCCTCCTTGTTGATGTGTCCAATCATGATGACCGACACACTGTTCTCCTTGGCGAATTTCAGCAGCGAGGCCGAACATTCGCGCACCTGCACGATGCTCCCGGGCGACGACTCTATGCCTTCGCAGAAGATGGTTTGTATGGAGTCGATGATTACCACTTCGGGATTCACGTTTTGTATGTGTGTGAAAATCTGTTCGAGCGAAGTCTCACAGAGAATGAACAGGCCTTCGGCATCCTTCTTGATGCGGTCGGCACGCAGCTTTATCTGCCTTGCGCTCTCCTCGCCACTTACGTAAAGCACCTTTCTGTCCTTCAGGTGAAGCACGGTCTGCAGGATAAGTGTGGATTTGCCGATGCCCGGCTCACCACCCAACAACACCAACGACCCGCGGATCAATCCACCGCCCAACACACGGTTCAGCTCGGCATCGTGCATGTCGATGCGGGGTTCCTCGCCCCCCTCTATGTGGTCAATCCGCATGGGGCGGTTTTTCGTGCCGCCACCCAATGTCGGGGGCACACTACGCAACGTGGGCGTATCCTTCCGCACCAACTGTTCCACATAGGTGTTCCATGAGCCGCACGAGGAACATTTGCCCACCCATTTGGGCGATTCCTGTCCACAGTTTGTGCACACATACACTGTTTTCTCTTTCATGTCCGTTGTTTTCAGTGTCGGTTATCAATCGTTCTTTTTCGAGTCTTCAATTTCTGGGGAGCTTTCGTCGTTTTCGCTTTTTCGGCTTCGGATAGTCTTAACCTTCAATCTCCGACAGCTCCAGCCAGCGCATCGACTTCTCGTCGAGCTCTTCCTCCAGCAGGGGCAAACGCTTGCTTATGCGCGTTATTTCCTCCACATCGCTCGTTCCTCCGCAAAGCCGTTCCTCCAGTTGCTTCTTTTCCTGCTCCAGCTGCTCTATCTCCGGTTCCAGCCGTTCCATTTCCTGGCGTTCGCGGAACGTGAGTTTCCGCCTTTCGTTCGCTCTCTTCTTTTTCCATTTTCCTTCCTCGCCACGTGCAGGAGTGCTTTGCTGCCTTTGTTGTTGCTTCTTGGCATCGAGCCATCCGCGATATTCGGTGTAGTTGCCGGGGAAGTCGCGGATGTCGCCCTCGCCGTTGAACACCAGCAGATGATCCACAATCTTGTCCATGAAGTAACGGTCGTGGCTCACCGTAATGAGGCATCCCTTGAAGTGTTGCAGGTATTCCTCCAGAATCTGCAGCGTCACAATGTCGAGGTCGTTCGTGGGCTCGTCGAGTATCAGGAAGTTGGGGTTGCGCATCAGCACCGTACACAGGTACAACCGCCGCCGTTCGCCGCCGCTGAGTTTATACACGTAGCTGTGTTGCTTTTCGGGCGGGAACAGGAAACGCTGCAACATCTGCATGGCAGTGATGCGGTTGCCGTCGCCCAGGTCAATGCTTTCGGCAATGTCGGTTATCACGTCTATCACCTTTTGCCGCTCGTCGAACACCATCCCCTCCTGCGAGTAGTAGCCGAAGCGCACCGTCTCGCCCACGTCTATCCGCCCACGGTCTGGCTTCTCCAGTCCCAACAGCAGTTTCACGAAAGTCGATTTGCCTGTGCCGTTGTTGCCGATGATGCCCATCTTTTCGTAACGGGCAAACACGTAGCTGAAGTCGTCGAGAATCACCCGGTCGGCAAACCGTTTGTACAGGTGGTCGGCCTCGAAAATCTTGTTGCCGATGTAGCTTCCCTTCATGTCGAGTTGCACGTCGATGGTCTGCACACGCTGTTTCGCCACCTTCTCCAACTCGTAGAAAGCTTCCTCGCGGTAGCGGGCCTTGTGTCCGCGTGCTTGTGGCATCCGCCTCATCCAGTCGAGTTCCGTGCGGTAGAGGTTGTTGGCCTTCGCAATCTCGGCATTCAGTGCGTCGGTACGTTCCTGCTTCTTCTCCAAGTAGTAGCTGTAGTTGCCCTTGTAGGTCTGCAACCCCTGTCGGTCGAGTTCCCATATCTCGCTGCACACGCGATCCAGGAAGTAACGGTCGTGGGTCACCATCAGCAGGCTAAGGGTGCTGCGTTGTAGCCATCCCTCCAGCCATTCCACCATTTCCAAGTCGAGGTGGTTCGTAGGCTCGTCGAGCATCAGCAAGTCGGGATTGTGCGCCAGCACGTCGGCCAAGGCCACGCGCTTCAGCTGTCCGCCCGACAGTTCACGGATGGGTTGGTCCAGGTTTGTAATCTTCAACTGCGTCATGATTTGCGTCACCCGCAACTCCTCGGCATGTTCGCTACACACATCCCTCACCGTTCGGTCGCCGTCGTAGTGGGGAGTCTGTGCCAGATACCCCACCTTCAGGTCGCGTCGGAACACCACCGACCCACTGTCGCGCCCCTCGATGCCAGCCAGAATGCTCAGTAGGGTGCTTTTGCCAGCACCGTTCCGGGCTATCAGCCCCACGCGCTGTCCTTCGGCGATGCCGAAAGTCAAGTCGGAGAACAGCACCAAGTCGCCAAACGATTTGGTGAGTCCTTCCACCTGCAAATACGAATTTACTACAGCCACCTTTTCCTTTCTTTTGTTTCCGACTGCAAAAATAAGCAAAAAACGCACAAACCACCCCATGGCATGTATCCGATTTTCTGCTGCAGTCCCAATTATTGTGCGGATTGTTTCCACAAAGTCCGAGGATGATAGACATGGCAGGGATGACGTGACTTTTTGATGCAGTTTCATGGAGGTGGGTGACTGTCGTAGAAAAAACGTGCGCTCAAACCCAATGACACGTGCGCTCGTCTTCCTGTTTATGAGCGTTCGTCTTCGGCAAGACGAGCGTTCGTTTATGGTCTGTTTGTCGGTGTTTTCGTAGTCGGGAAAGGCACAAAAAAATGTGCCCAGTACTTCTCCTACGAGAGAGCCGTAAAAAAAATTTAGAGGCCTGTAATTTTTTTTTTAGAGCCCAGTAAAAGGAGGGTTCGTGACTGGTAACAAAAACTTTATGAATCGTCTCTGGGTTCTTTTCGCTTTGTGTGCTTTCGTGTTGGATATTTTAGTAAATTTGCACCCGACACATGCGTGTTCGGCTGCCTGTTCGTAACCAAGTGGGGGTTGTATGACAGGATGAAACATGTGAAATGTTGTTAGTGGAAACTGTATTGATAAAGGAATCATGGCAAAGAAATACACTCAAACGCAGCAAGTCATAGACACTTTGCGAGAACATGGCGGATATGCAACTCTTGGTAGTCTCTATCATCTTGTCGATACTTCCGCATGGCTTACGAAGACACCAAGTGAGTCAATCCGTAGAATTGTACAGCAATCGACTGAATTTTTCAGGATTCAACCAGGGCTTTGGGCTTTGGCGGAATGTAGAGAAGAGGTATTGCGTAAATTTGATGTTAAGACAAAAGATGTAATGGATGATGAGTGTTTTACTCATGGTTACTACCAAGGGATTATCACAGAGATAGGTAACATGAAGCATTATACCACATTCGTTCCTGCACAAGATCAAAATCGAAGATTTCTTGAAAAACCGCTGATAGATATTTGTTCAACCGTTAAGATTCCAAGGTTTTCGTATGACGAACTTACTAATCGTGCAAAAACGATTGATGTGATTTGGTTTAACGAGCGCAAAATGCCAAATAGTTTCTTTGAGGTTGAACACTCTACTGACATACAAAATTCGGTGACGAAGTATTGTGATTTGCAAGATTTCAACAGTCGTTTCTTTATTGTTGCTCCAGAAAAGAGACATGAACAATTTGAAAAAGTGATGGATAGGACAGCATTTAGAGAAATAAAGGAAAGGATTGTTTTCTGTAATTATGAAACCATACTAAAGCAATATGAACTTATGTGTGCTGAACGGCAAATTAAGGGGCTTATTTGATTTGTGATCAATGTTTAACATTATCCAAATACGGTATAGGTGAGGTAAGAAATTGACTTGTAAATGAATTGTAAATCATTGAAAATGATCATTGTTGATCACGGAAGTTAAAATATGATCTATTCCCTTTTGTTGAATTTTTTGATCGTAACTTTGTCTCCGTTTATGAGGTACAATGTGACGATACAAGAGACACTTGCTAAAACGGTGCAGGTGGAAGCCTTCTCTCAACATGATGCAGAGTTGGTTGTCCGTCAATTGTATCGTGACAACTACATTATATTATCAGGAGATGATTATGTTGATACAAAGATTGTCGTAGATAGTCTTCAACCATATTATAAATCCCCCAACAACGACTTTACCCTTATTCAAGGTGATTGTGTAGAAACTCTCTCGAAGTTCAAGTTCGGTTTCGACATGGTGTTTGCCGACCCACCGTATTTTCTTTCGGGTGGCGGCATCAGTTGCCAGAGTGGAAAAGTGGTGTGCGTGGATAAGGGTGATTGGGACAAGCCTACAACACCGGAGGCGATGGATGCTTTCAACTTGAAATGGCTGTCGGCTGTTCGTGACCACATGAAGGAAAATGCCACCATTTGGATTTCGGGCACTCATCACAACATCTTCAGTGTGCAGCAGCAATTGTTGAAACTGGGCTTCAAGATTCTGAATGTGATAACGTGGGCAAAGACCAATCCTCCCCCAAACATTTCTTGTCGTTACTTCACATATTCTACGGAATTCATCATTTGGGCAAGAAAGTCGCAAAAGGTGCCGCATTGCTTCAACTACGAACAGATGAAGCGACTCAACGACAACAAGCAGATGACCGATGTGTGGCGGTTGCCTGCTATCGGGCAGTGGGAGAAGTCGTGTGGCAAGCATCCTACACAGAAACCTCTCGGCGTGTTGGCGCGACTGATTCAGGCATCTACTGAACCGGGTGCATGGGTGCTCGACCCTTTCAGCGGAAGTGCTACCACAGGTATTGCCGCCAATCTGCTTGGCCGACGTTATCTCGGTTTGGAAAAGGAAGTGGAGTTCTTGGCTATGAGCAAGGCTCGGAGAGAGGAAATTGAGGATATGAATGTCCGCAACAGT
>JAUNNV010000043.1:0-716 GCA_030531335.1 Bacteroidales bacterium | reverse complement strand
CCAAGGCAAGGCATGTGATTCCTCCCGACAACCTCTTTATGTCCGATGCCCTCGAATCAAGCTATGGTGTTCCATGGTTATAACTCTTTGGGGGCAATCGACCATCGGAAGCCACCGCATCGTTTTATGAAAGGGAAACAATCGGGTGGGGGAGAGATAAACGAACAACAGACAACAAGTAAGAACAGAGATACAACAGACATGATTATGACAGTAAACGACTACATCCAGACGAACGAGCCGCGATTCATTGATGAGCTGTGCTCGCTCATTCGCATTCCAAGCATCAGTTCCCACCCGGAACATAAGTCCGACATGGAGGCATGTGCCTTGCGCTGGCAGGAGTTGCTGCTGGAGGCTGGCGCGGACGAGGCGCGTGTGATGCCTTCGGCCGGAAACCCATTGGTGTTTGCCCAGAAGCGTGTGGCCGACGACGCACCCACGGTGTTGGTGTATGGCCACTACGACGTGATGCCCGCAGAACCGCTGGAACTGTGGAAAACGAACCCGTTCGAGCCGACAATCCGCGACGGACGCTTGTGGGCACGGGGTGCCGACGACGACAAAGGCCAGTCGATGATACAGGTGAAGGCTTTCGAGTATTTGCAGCGGCACGACCTGCTTAGGCACAATGTGAAATTCATATTGGAGGGGGAGGAGGAGATAGGCTCGCCGTCCATCAACGCCTTTTTGGAGGAACATCGCGACTTGCTGAA
>JAUNNV010000176.1 GCA_030531335.1 Bacteroidales bacterium | reverse complement strand
TGTAACAAGACAACAACATGAACAGACAACAACTGGTTGACAGCATCAAGTCAAAGAAGACATTCCTCTGCGTAGGGTTGGACACCGACATCAGGAAAATCCCCGATTACCTGCTCGAAAGTCAAAAAGACCCGATATTCAGTTTCAACAAGGAAATCATCGATGCCACCGCACCTTTCTGCATGGCCTACAAGCCAAATCTGGCTTTCTACGAGGCCATGGGCTGCGAAGGATGGCTGTCGTTTGAGAAAACCGTACAATACCTCCGCCAACGCTACCCCAACCATTTCATCATAGCCGATGCAAAACGTGGCGACATAGGCAACACCTCGCAACTCTATGCACGCTCATTCTTCGAGCAACTGTCGGTCGATGCACTCACGGTGGCACCTTACATGGGCGAGGACAGCGTAAGGCCCTTCCTTGGTTATCCCAACAAATGGGTCATCTTGTTGGCATTGACCAGCAACAAGGGTTCGCTCGACTTCCAGACCACCACCGATGCCGAAGGCGAACAACTGTTCGAGAAGGTGTTGCGAAAAAGCCAGGAGTGGGGTAGCGACGAAAACATGATGTATGTGGTGGGAGCCACCCAAGGAGCCGCGTTTGCCAACGTGCGACGCATCGCCCCCACACACTTCCTGCTCGTGCCGGGCGTAGGCGCACAAGGCGGCAGCTTGGAAGAGGTGTGCGAATATGGCATGACGAAGGACTGTGGACTGATTGTCAACAGCAGTCGCCAGATAATTTATGCCAGCCACGACGAACTGTTTGCCAAAGCCGCCAAGGAAGCCGCCTTCGAAATGCAACAAGCCATGGAACGAATGCTATTTACTATTCATAAGACCAATTAGAAGCTGTTTTGAATTAAGAATTTTGAATTTTGAATTAAGATTATTATTCACTTTGTGAAATTCGGGGAGTGCCGGTCATAATTGTTCGCTTCGCTCATCAAGCTTTGCAAGCCTTACTTCAAAATCTCGAAACAGCTTCTAAGTCAATCGCAGATAGTAAATGGTAAATTGTCAAATTGTAAATGATACAATGACCAACAGAAAAATCATCAACGACCCTGTGTCGGGGTTCATCGAGATTCCTTACGGCCCCCTTCTCGACATCCTACTCCACCCATGCTTCCAACGCCTCAGCCGGATAAAGCAATTGGGCTTGTCATCGACCGTCTATCCCGGTGCGCAGCACACACGCCTCCAACACTCGTTGGGAGCCTATCACCTCATGGGTGGTGCCATAAAGCACCTACAGGAAAAAGGGAACTTCATCTCCGACAGCGAAGCCGAGGCGGTGAAAATCGCCATCCTGCTTCACGACATCGGACACGGCCCCTTCTCGCACGTTCTGGAACACACACTGGTCGGCGGCATCTCACACGAGGATATTTCGGAGATGATCATGGAGCGGATGAATCAGGAAATGAACGGAAAGCTAAGTCTGGGCATAGAGATTTTCAAGGGAAGCTACCCCAAACGCTTCCTCCATCAGCTCGTGAGCGGACAACTCGACATGGATCGTCTGGACTATCTGCGCCGCGATGCCTTCTACACAGGAGTCATGGAGGGCAACATCGGCTCCGACCGCATCATCCAAATGCTCAATGTGAGGGACGACAACCTCGTGGTCGAGCAAAAAGGCATCTACTCCATCGAGAACTTCCTGCTCACACGCCGGCTCATGTATTGGCAAGTATATCTGCACAAGACATCGGTGGGCTACGAGCGGATGCTCGTCAACGCGCTGCGCAGGGCACAGCAACTGGCAAGCCAAGGCCACCCGTTGTTCGCATCGCCATCGTTGCTGTTTTTCCTCCAAAACAAAATAACCCGCAAGGATTTCCAAGACAATCCCGACTGCTTGCACCATTTCCTGAAACTCGACGACAACGATGTGTGGACGGCACTGAAAGTATGGTGCGACAATCCCGACCCCATCCTATCCCTGCTCAGCCAAAGCATCACCGACCGGCATCTGTTCAAGGTGGAGGTACTCGAAGAACCTCTCTCGTGCGAACGGAAACGCCAGTTGGAGGCATCGTTGGCCTACAAGCTCCACATCGCCCCCACCGACACACAATACTTCTGGTACCTGGCCGACATCCACAACCAAATGTATGCCACCGACGACGGACAAATAGGAATACTGTTAAAAAACGGCGACATCAAGGACATTACCCAAGTCAGCGACGTGATGAATTCCTCGCTCGTGACCCGTCCCGACAAAAAGTATTATCTCTGTTATTACAAATAATTGGCAAAAAGTTGGTTTAATTCAAGAAATATACCGATATTTGCACGACATAATGTTAAATTTCAATGGAATTTACAGCGAAGCAAATAGCAGAATACGTGCAGGGAGTTGTCGTGGGCGATGAAAATGCCACGATACACACCTTCGCCAAGATAGAGGAAGGCACTCCGGGAGCTTTGTCGTTCCTGTCAAATCCCAAATATTCTCCCTATATCTATCAGACAAAATCGAGCATCGTCTTGGTCAACAAGGATTTCGAACCCGAACATCCCATCAACGCCACCCTCATCAAGGTGGCCGACGCATACGAAAGCCTCGCCCGCCTGATGACACTTTACGAACAAACCACCCCACGTCACATCGGAATAGATTCCTTGGCCTACGTGTCGCCGACAGCCAAGCTGGGTCGGAACGTCACCCTCTACCCATTCAGCTACGTGGGCGACGGAGCCGTGATAGGCGACAACACCATCCTGTATCCCCATGCCACCGTATATCACGACTGCCGTGTGGGCAACAACTGCATACTCCACGCCGGCTGTGTGATTGGAGCCGATGGATTTGGTTTCGCCCCGACTGCACAGGGCTACGACAAAATTCCGCAAATAGGTATTGTCATCATAGAAGACAATGTGGAAGTAGGGGCCAACACTTGCATTGACCGTGCCACCATGGGAGCCACAATCGTGCACAAAGGCGTGAAGCTCGACAACCTCATACAAATAGCGCACAACGTGGAGGTGGGCAGCCACACGGTCATCGCATCGCAAACAGGTATTGCCGGCTCGGCGAAAGTCGGCGAATGGTGCATGTTTGGCGGACAGTGTGGCATTGCCGGACACATCAGCGTAGGCAACAAGGTGCAACTCGGGGCACAGTCGGGAGTGCCTGGCCGCGTGCGCGATGGACAAACCCTGATGGGCTATCCCGCCATCGAATCCAATAGGTTCAGAAAGTCGGCGGTAGTGTTCAAGAACTTGCCAGAGATTTATACAACCTTGTATCAACTGAAAAAAGAAGTAGAGGAATTGAAGCAAACCATAAAATCATATACCAATTGATTATTTACTATTTACCATTTACCATTTACAAAT
>JAUNNV010000175.1 GCA_030531335.1 Bacteroidales bacterium | reverse complement strand
AGGCAACGAAATTCACGGACGATGATTATTATTGGTGCCTCGGCAAATGTCTTGGCATCGAGCCCGTCATCAAGAAGCATATCGACATCATGGATCGTTATGACCAGCGCAAACGCATTGGTTTGATGGTGGATGAGTGGGGTACATGGTGGGACGAGGAAGATGGTACCATTCCCGGACATCTTTTCCAGCAGAACACCATGCGCGACGCCTTTGTGGCGGCACTCTCGCTGAATGTCTTCCATAAGTACACCGATCGTATTCAGATGGCTAACATCGCACAGATTGCCAACGTGCTTCAGTCCATGATTCTTACCGAGGGCAACAAGATGGTGCTCACTCCCACCTACTATGTTTTCCAGATGTATGTGCCTCATCAGGATGCCACCTTCTTGCCGTTTGAGATTCAATGTGACGATATGCAGGTTCCCAACGAACGCTTCCGTGGCGGACGCAGCGATGAGGAGCCTACGCGTACGTTGCCCATGCTCTCGGCCACTGCCTCACGTGATGCCAAGGGCCTGATACATGTCTCTCTGGCTAATGTGGACCTCACGCAGGAACAGACCGTGACCATCCATCTTGATGACACTCAAGTAAAAAACGTCAGTGGTACTATCCTCACCTCGAAGAATATCGCAGACCATAACACTTTCAAGAAGCCTAACACTGTGAAGACGGAAAACTTCAAAGGTGCCAAGTTGGACAAGAATAACCCTTCTGCACTTACCGTGACTCTCCCCGCAAAGTCTATTGTCACGCTTGAGGTAAAGACCAAATGACCGAACTCATCAACACCATCAACAATGCGCTCTGGGGGTATTTCCTGATAGGCGCCTTGCTGCTCTGCGCCCTGTGGTTCACCGTGAAGACTCATGGCGTGCAGTTCACCATGTTCAAGGAGATGGTGCGTCTTCTGGGCGAGTCACCAACGAAGAAGGCTGGCAAGAAGCAGGTGTCGCCCTTTCAGGCATTCGCTGTTTCGCTTGCATCCCGCGTGGGTACAGGTAATTTGGCAGGCGTTGCATCGGCAATCATCGTCGGTGGCCCCGGGGCCGTGTTCTGGATGTGGATTACGGCATTGTTCGGTGCTTCGATATCGTTCGTGGAGTGCACTTTGGCTCAGCTCTTCAAGATACGCGGAAAGGACTCTTTCATTGGCGGTCCTGCCTATTATATGCAGCGCGGTCTACATTGTCGTCCACTTGGTGTGCTGTTCGCCTTGCTCATGGTGTTCAGCTTTGGCGTGGCAAACAACTCCTTGCAGACCAATACGATCTGTGGTGCGATGGAAGAAGCCTTTGGCTGGAATCCAATAGTGGTGGGTGTCATATTGGTGATAGTGACATTGGCTATCATCTTCGGAGGCATCCATCGGATCGCAGGATTCAGCAGTGTTGTGGTGCCCTTGATGGCTGTGGGTTATGTGCTGGTGGCTTTAGTAGTCATTGGCATGAATATACGTGCCGTTCCTGATGTGCTGGCACTCATCGTGCGCAGCGCTTTCGGCTTTCGTCAGGCCGCCGGAGGCTTGGCCGGTGCAGCTGTGATGCAAGGCATCAAACGTGGTCTGTTCAGCAATGAGGCAGGCGAAGGCTCATCGCCCAATGCAGCTGCAACGGCTGATACGTCACATCCCGTGAAGCAGGGACTCATGCAGGCATTGGGCGTCTTTGTCGACACACTCGTCATCTGCTCTTGCACCGCCTTCATCATCCTATGCAGCGGCGTGGAAATGGATGGTGCAGATGAGGGCATCCGTCTCACGCAGGCAGCCCTCTCTTCTCAGATTGGCCCAGTGGGTACTTGGTTTGTTGCGGTGGCTATTCTTTTCTTCGCCTATAGCAGCATCATTGGGAACTATTATTATGGAGAAGCAAACATTCGTTTCCTGTTTCATTCGAAACCGGTCGCTTCACTCTCAGCTGCCGCACGTATGCAGCGATACGAAGGGGTGACAATCATGGTCTTTCGCCTTCTCACAGGTGTGATGATCATGATGGGAGCTATTTGGTCGCTTACCACCGTATGGGTGCTTGTGGATCTGGCCATGGCACTGGTGACTACATGTAATCTGGTGGCTGTCGTGCTATTGGGACGCTATGCCATACACCTTCTTGCAGACTATCGTTCTCAGAAACGTGGAGGCATCAAGGATCCTGTCTTCCATAAGCGGGACCTCTTCCCGGAGATAGCCGATGAACTGGAAGGCTGGGAGTGATAGAACAAGAAGGGCTGCTCGTTTGAGCAGCCCTTCTTGTTACATGATTTCTTGTTCCTCTTTCATGTCAATCTCTTCGTGTTTGCTGTCATAGAAGACGTATTGCAGCAAGGCGAGTGACTGATTGGGAACGACGCGTATTCCCATTCCGTATTTTATTTTCCACTTCATGGCCATCGAGGGAAATCCCTGATTGACATACGCGGCAACATACGGATGGATGTGTAGGTCGAAACGCTTCACTTTCAGTTTTTGGACGAGGCATTCGATTTTGCTCTCCAAAGTATCGGTAAACAGGATGGATGACTTGATGACACCCTTTCCGAAGCATGTGGGGCAGGTTTCCTCAACAGCAACATCCATGGCAGGACGTACGCGCTGACGGGTAATCTGCATGAGGCCGAATTTGCTGAGGGGAAGGATGTTGTGTTTGGCGCGGTCTTTCTTCATGTTCTGACACATGCGCTCATAGAGCTTCTGACGGTTCTCAGCAGTGTCCATGTCGATGAAGTCGACGATGATGATGCCACCCATGTCGCGTAGCCTGAGTTGCCGGGCAAGTTCATCGGCTGCACCTAGGTTGACGTCGATGGCATTCTCCTCTTGGTTGGTGTTGCCGTGTGAACGGTTTCCGCTGTTCACATCCACCGCATGCAGTGCTTCGGTATGGTCAATGACGAGATAGGCTCCACCTTTGTAGGGAACGATGCGTCCGAAAGAGGACTTGATTTGCTTGGTGATGCCAAAGTTGTCGAAGATGGGGAGGTTGCCCGTGTATTGCTTTACGATGTGAGCACGGTCGGGAGCGATAAGAGTGACGTAGTCATGGATTTGGTTGTAGACGTCCTGGTCGCTGACGTAGATGGCTTCGTACGATGGGTTGAAGAGGTCGCGCAGCATGGCTACGGCACGGCTGTTCTCTTCATAGATGAGAAGGGGCGTCTTTTCCGCCTTCTGCACTTTTGTGATGGTGTCTTCCCATTGCTTGACCAATGAAGACAGCTCTGCATCGAGTTCGGCAACACGTTTCTCTTCAGCGACAGTACGTACGATCACACCGAAGTTCTTGGGCTTGATGCTCTGCAGCAGCTGCTTCAGGCGTGCTCGTTCTTCGGCTGATTTGATTTTGGTGGATACGGATACC
>JAUNNV010000174.1 GCA_030531335.1 Bacteroidales bacterium | reverse complement strand
GAACAATCCGCAGTTTTCTGTACTTTGTCATAGCCACAATGCAAATTTCGTTGATCACGACAAATATACAAAACTTTTCCCATAAATTAAAGATTTAGATATTACAAGCTACTACGTTGTCAAATGGGCTTGTTAGGAACATATCGTACCAAGTTATTTTTTAACCATTACTTAATTTGCTATAGTGTTGCAGAATTAAGGAATAATATGTATTTTTGCCAAAAATAGAAAAACAGAAATTAATGAACAAGCAATTTAAAAGAACTACCGTCACGTCGGCCCTTCCATACGCCAATGGCCCGGTACACATTGGCCATTTGGCTGGTGTATATGTTCCTGCCGACATATATGTACGTTATCTTCGGCTGAAGAAGGAGGACGTGCTGTTTGTGGGCGGATCGGACGAACATGGGGTGCCAGTGACCATTCGAGCCAAGAAGGAGGGTTGTACGCCTCAGGATGTAGTTGACCGTTATCATAATCTGATAAAGAAATCGTTCGAGGAATTCGGCATTTCGTTCGATGTATATAGCCGTACCACAAGCAATGTGCATCATCAGTTTGCCTCCGACTTTTTCCGTAAGCTCTACGACGGCGGTAAGCTGAAGGAGATAACGGAGGAGCAGTTCTGCGACGAGGTGACGGGCGAGTTCCTGACCGATAGGAATATCGTGGGTGAATGTCCGCGTTGTCATGCACAGGGTGCATACGGTGACCAGTGCGAGAAATGCGGCGCAACCTTGTCGCCCGACGAACTGATAAATCCGACTAACAAGAACAACTCTGGACATGGATTGGTGAAACGCCCAACCAAGAACTGGTACTTGCCACTGGGCGATTATCAGAAATGGTTGAAGGAATGGATTCTTGACGGACACAAGGAATGGCGGACAAACGTGTATGGACAATGCAAGTCGTGGCTCGACATGGATCTCCAACCACGGGCAATGACCCGCGACTTGGACTGGGGTATTCCCGTGCCGGTGGAGGGTGCCGACGGCAAGGTGCTGTACGTGTGGTTCGATGCTCCCATTGGATACATCTCGAATACCAAGGAGTTGTGCGACAAAAACCCCGAACGGTGGGGTACGTGGCAGCAATGGTGGCAAGACAATGACACCCGACTAATTCATTTCATCGGAAAAGACAACATTGTGTTCCATTGCTTGATATTCCCGGTGATGATGGAGGCACACGGACAGTACATCATGCCCGACAACGTGCCGGCCAACGAATTCCTGAACCTCGAAAACGACAAGATATCCACCTCGCGCAATTGGGCCGTATGGCTGAACGAATATCTGGTGGATTTCCCCGGAAAGCAAGATGTGTTGCGATATGTGCTCACTGCAAACGCGCCGGAAACGAAGGACAACAACTTTACATGGAGCGATTTCCAGGCACGCAACAACAACGAATTGGTGGCTGTATATGGAAACTTCGTAAACAGAGCCCTCCAACTGACCAAGAAATATTACAATAGACTTGTTCCGGCTTGTGGTGAGTTGACCGATTACGACAAGGATACGCTAAAGGCTTTTGCCGATGTGAAAGGAGAGTTGGAAAAGCTGTTGGACGCCTTCAAATTCCGCGAAGCACAGAAAGAGGCCATGAACCTGGCCCGAATCGGCAACAAGTACTTAGCCGATTGTGAGCCTTGGAAGGTAATCAAGACGGATGCCGCACGAGTGAAGACAATCCTTCACATAGCCCTGCAGCTCGTTGCCAACCTCTCCATCGCCTTCGAACCGTTCCTACCCTTCAGTAGTGAGAAGCTGCGCCAGATGCTCTATATGGACAGCTTTGAATGGAATCAGTTGGGAAAAACTGATTTGTTGCCTGTTGGACATCAATTGGCTGAACCAGAGTTGCTGTTCGAAAAAATCGAGGATGAGGCCATCCAAGCACAACTAAACCGATTGGAGAACATCAAAAAGGCTAACGAGGAGGCTAATTACGTGGCAAATCCCATCAAGCCGACCATTGCGTTTGAGGATTTTGAGAAACTGGATATTCGCGTGGGTACGGTTTTGGAATGTCAACGTGTGCCGAAGATGAAGAAACTGCTACAATTCAGAATTGCCGATGGCCTGCAGGACAGAACCATCGTAAGCGGCATTGCCGAACACTATTCGCCTGAAGAGCTGGTGGGCAAACAAGTGCTTTTCATTGCCAATCTCGCGCCAAGAACCTTCAAGAACGGCTTGGTGAGTGAGGGCATGATTCTAAGTGCGGAAAATCATGATGGGAAACTATCGGTAACCTCGCTGTTGCGCGAGGTGAAACCTGGCAGCGAGGTGAAATAACTGACGTGCACTGATTCCTTGCTTATTGACTATTCGGGTTCGTTCCACGTTGTAGCCAATGATTGCGTAGCCATGTGCGAACCGGAAGGTCGTAGAGCCTATACACGGCCCACGCAGCGAAAAGAATCATGAGGAAAGTGGCAATGAACACCACGACGCGAGTACCCAATGGAGCATCGGGATGGGTCTCTACCCAACTACGTTCGAGGTAGGCGAAGGGGTAGTTGGTGAGGTAGATGGGGTACGAAATGTCGCCCAAGAAACGACAGAACTTGTGGGAGAAACATCCCCCCTTGATGGTGCTCCCCGCCCCCATCATGAGAAGTAGCGGAAAAAGCAGCGCGATGCACACAAACTGGTAGATGCCATCGACAATGCGAAAGTCGGTTTTGCCGAGATAAGGCAACATGAGCAACGCGAACAGCCCGATGGCCGCCACCCAGAAGCCTTGGCCGACGGCCAACTTCCATCCGCAGCGCGAGAGCATCAAACCGATGAGGAAGGGGCACAAGGTGCGCACAAAAGCCACATATACGTGGGAACCGTTGAAGTAAAAGCCTCCTATCATGGAATATTCGTAGCCTCGGGTGCCGATGATACCGAAGAGGTTGAGGTTGAAAGTTAGATCGGCAACGCACACCAGTCCAGCCAACAAACAAATGGCCAACAACCACTTAGGCAGGAAGCGCAGCACGAATGCATAGAGCAGATTAGCCACATACTCGTACATGAGTGTCCACACGGGGCCGTTGATGGAGTTGATTTCTCCCCATCCACGAATATCGACACTTGAAGGGATGGGGATGAGGAAAAGGGTGATGAGACCATGTACGAGCAAAAGCCACCAAGGAATGTCATCGACCATATTGGACGAGGGCCCCCCCGTGTAGTAAAACATCATCATACCCAACAGAGCCGCCCACAGAATGAGTGGGTGCATACGCACCAACCGTCGCTTGGCAAAGCCTACAAAGCCCATGCTGTTCCATCGGTCGTCGTAAGCGTAGCCCATGACGAATCCTGAGAGCACAAGGAAGAACTCCACACCTAAATAGCCATGGTTGCACATGGCATCAATGTGATTGCCCTGACTTCATCACTTTTCTGTGCCATCACATAGCACAGAATGAAAATCAATGAG
>JAUNNV010000173.1 GCA_030531335.1 Bacteroidales bacterium | reverse complement strand
GCTTTCCCTCTGCTTTCAGCTTATCGGTTGTGCCCTCAATAGAGCACCACTTCGCGATTGAGACGCACACTCATGGATGGGAACCACATGTCGCTGGCAGTAATGCCACACTCCTTGACAGCATCCATGCAATATTCCAACCGTCCGAAATTGGCATCCACGTTGTTGGTGCCGAAGGTGAACTTCAGCTTGCGTTCCTTGGCCATACGGATAATTTTCATTGAGGGAATGCAATAGCGAGGATTGATTTCAAGGGCGATGTCGTATTTCTCCATCACATCGAGCACGCGGTTGATGCGTTCGTCGGTCCAGTATTTGTCGTACTCGTCGTTCAGAAAATCGGGCAGGAAAGTCGGGTTCGCATAAATGTCGGCGGGTTCGTTGGTCAGGATTTTCACGGTCTGATCAACAATCTGTTCCATGTATCCTTCCTTGCTGATGTCATCCATGATGGCCTCTTCGGCGCGATAGATGCGTGCGTTTCGTCCCTTGTGGTCGCGAATGGTCATGGCATCGGTAAAGAGATAGTCGAAAATCCCCAGAGCTTTCTGTGAGAAGGTTCTCGTCCACTTGCGGCCTTCGCCCTGCACACCGCAGAGGAATGGCAGAGGACTAACTTCATCGAAATATTCATATACCTCCTTGTCGTTGGCCAGCATCCTGCCTACACCGCCTTCGCCGGCATTGGGTGCCACGCCGTAGTTGATGCCGTAGTTCATCGACATGGCATGAGCCTGTTCCTTGGTGAGACCGCCTTTCAGGTGTACGTGGTAGTCGATAACAGGAAAGTCCTTCTGCTGCAAGCGGATGATGGCATCGTTTTGTTCGTCAACGGCAGGCAGTGTGTCGTTGGGGTTTACGGCATCGTCGGCAAGCTTGGTGACAATCAGGTTGCGAAACGACACATCCTTCCAAATGCCAGCGAGAGCAAACTGTCCCGACGACAAGAGCTGCGATTCGTGTTGTTTCGTGCGATATGGGGTGTCGGGTTCGGTGTAGCACACCACATCCGTGCCTGCGATATTGATGGCAATGTTCTTTCCCCGGACGGCAATGGTGAACGGAGTCCATTCGCCATCGGTGGCCAACGACCGATAAAGATTACGCACCGAGGCCAGACTGCCCGTCTTGCGTGAGCCATCGATTCCGCCATTATGGAAAATCACTTCATAACCCCTGCCTGTCGGGTCGGTATGAAACCACAGGCTGGCTTGTGCATCGGGCTCGGTGAGTACTTCGCCCTGCAATGAGAAATTACGACAATCCACGTCGGCATACCAACGTTCGGAAGCATGAACCGTTATCTCAGTAGCCTTGACAGTTTTGTCAAGGGAAGTCCACTTGTCGAGTGCATGAGTGTTGCTGCAACCAACCAAGGATAAGCATGACACAGCAAGACCAATTGTAAGGAAACTTATCTTTTGCATCGTTGTTTGTTTTAGTATTGAATTTTATAGACCCAAGCATAGTCGCAAGGGATGTCGTCGGGCGAGTTGACAACGGCAGGCTTGATGGTGATTTGATCGCCCGACTGTGTGAAGCCCACCTTTCCCTTGTAGCCCAACATGGTCACCTTCCTTGCCTTTTTAACACCCTTCACCGTGATAGGCTTCTTGCTCCATTTCGTCATGATTACATACAAGGCATCAGGCTTGCTGGTGTAATAAAGAGTGGATTCCTTGGTGAAATTCGGCGAGTGTTCCCACTTGCGGGTGTCGTAAATCGACTCTCCGTTCACTTTCAACCAGTCACCCATGTCTTTCAGACGTTGCTGCATGATGACGGGAATGCGGCCATCGGCCGTAGGGCCGACATTGAGCAACAAGTTGCCGCCACGAGCCACCTTGTTTACAAGCATGTGGATAAGTTCCTCAGAAGTGGAGTATTCGGCCAGATACTCATTGCGGTTGAATCCGAACGAGCCGGAAATACCTCGGCACTCTTCCCAGGGACGAGTGAATGCGATGCCGTTGGCATCGCCCGTATGCACCATGTCGTACTCCGTGGTGAAGAATCCACCGTGCAGGCTTCGTGTTTCCTTACCCCAACGGTCGTTGATGGCTACGGTGTTCTTCACCGACGACTCGTTGAACAGCCATTGCAGGAACTCTACGCTACGGAGCTGCTCCGAAGGATAGTCCCACTCACCATCTGTCCACACCAAATCTGGGTGATAGGTCTCCACCAGTTCCTTCATCTGTGGGAACATGTGCAGGTCGAGATACTGGTTCAGTGTCTCCTTTTTATAAAGAGGGTTGAACCATTCGAGAAGTGAATAGTAATAACCCATCTTGATGCCCTTGTCGCGGACTGCTTTGGTCAGGTCGCCCAGCAAGTCGCGATGCGGACCCACATCCATGGCATTCCAGTTCCAAGAGTATTGTGAAGGCCACAAGCAGAAACCTTCGTGATGCTTCGAGGTGAGAACCACATACTTGGCCCCTGCCTCCTCGAAGATGCGTGCCCACTCGTCGGGTTGGAACATTTCAGCCTTGAAATCGTTGGCAAAGTCCTGATACTTCTTGTTGGGGCCATACACACGGTCGTGAAATTCCGTGAAGTAATGCTTGCTGTCGCCTCCATTGAGCCAGCGACGCCAGTAATGTTCGGCATAGCGGTCGTAGATGCCCACACCCTCGCGTGCAGAAGGGCTGTACGAGGGAACTGCATAGAGCCCCCAATGGATGAAGATGCCAAATTTAGCGTTCTCGAACCATTCGGGTACGGGACGGCTGTCGATGGATTGCCAGTCGGCCTGATACTGTTGTGCCAATGCACATACAGTAGAAGTGAGAAATGTAAATGTGAATAAGAATTTTTTCATAGGCTTTTATTCTGAAATAATATTAGTTGGTGATTGTCTTTCCTGCTGTCATTAGTGCTGCAAATATAATATGTTCCGTTGAAACACACAATTTTTCAGAGAAATATGCAAGGCAAGAAAACTTTTTTCGACCGGCACAATGGAAATTTAGAGTCAGGAAACCTATATTGGCCTCGAAGAGGCAACAAAATCAGCACACCCCAACGTCCCACATGAGAGCTCGGTAAATCTTCTTTAGAACTCACAATAAATAACGCCATGGAGCTGTGCGTAATAGGTGTGAAATGGAGATGATTACAGCACCAAATTAGGTGAAATTTCTAACATGGTAATATCGTGGGCAACTTTTTGTTGCACGAGATATTGAAACTCTAATCATTTAGAAGCTGTTTTGTAACTACTCAGCCTTTTTGAATGGAAGCAATATCACGATTTCGTGGGAAGACTAAAAAGTTAGCCTTCCTTCGTAATCAAATCCTCGATAAAAGTTGATTTGGGTGCCATATCAGAAATTTTCTTGTTCTCGACAACCAGTTTTGTATTGTTGCGATTTTTTTCGATTGAAGTATGCGTCCACGCAGAGACTGCCATTGCAAAAATGTTACAAATGAATTGATTTTATTCAAGTTTCGCAAGTTCCTTAGCTTGCCATTTTTAGTTCATAAATCTGTA
>JAUNNV010000172.1 GCA_030531335.1 Bacteroidales bacterium | reverse complement strand
CCCTCTACACGCTCGATGCCGAGATTGAAGCAGAGCCTTCGACCATCGACATCAAGACCACTCCTGCCGACCGCGACCACGAAGCTGAGACACAAACCTACCCTATCGTCCGTCTCAGCACCGATGCGTATGCCTTAGCCTACGACGATGAGATGAACATCTCTCGAAAGCAGGTACAATTGAACCTGATTCCCTACTATGCCTGGGCACATCGCGGGCGTGGCAACATGGCTGTATGGCTGGCCACCGAAGAGAGTGCAGCCAAGCCTACCTGGCCAGACACTTATGCGAGCAAAGCTACCATCAGTGGAAGCCAGCAGGCCAACTACAGCGCCATCTGTGATCATCTCCTCCCCAAAGACAGCAACGACCACTCCATCCCTTACTTCCACTGGTGGCCTAAAGAAGGTACCACAGAATGGATCTGCTACGATTTCGCTGAAGAGAGCACCGTGAGCGAGAGTACCATCTGGTGGTTTGACGACAGTCCTTGGGGTGGTTGCCGCGTACCACAGAGCTGGAAGCTGTATGCATGGAAAGCCGCCTCAGACACGGAAGGCGAATGGATACCCGTCCAAGCGACAAACGCTTACGGTGTGAAGAAGGATGTCGCCAACCGTGTGACATTCCGTCCCGTGACCACAAAGAAGCTTAAATTGGAAGTCAAGTTGCCCGAGAAAGCCTCGACGGGACTGTTTGAGTGGGAGGTCAAGTAAGAAGCTGTTTATTCATCTCAAAAATCTCTCTTAAAACTTTTCATCAGACAAATCAAAACAGCTTCAAAGAAATGGCTGACAACTATCTGGAAAAAAGATATGAAGAAGTATTCGGCAGTGGAGCCGGACGCCGCGAAGGTGTCCGGCATGCCACACCGAGCATCGACAATCTGATTGCGCGAAACCGGAGTCAGCGCGGGTACGTAAAGTCAAGAGTTGTAGCACTGGATGAACTGGAAAAGATCATCCGTGTCTGCACGATGATTCCATCAGCCAGGAACCAGCAAGTGCTGCGATTCTGCCCCGTGACACGCGACAGCGGAGCAGAAGTGGTTTTAGAGAACATCCGTCTAGGAGGAGCGCTGCCCGAGCTGCATCTGCCACTTGAGGGCACAGAGCCTGAAGCATTCATTATCATTTGCAGCACCGTAGAAGAGGGACGCTATGTAGACATTGACCTGGGCATTGCGGCACAGAGCATGTTGCTGAAAGCCGTTTCAATGGGGCTTGGTGGCATCATCATCTGTGCCTTCAACCGCGATGCCCTTCAGCAGGCATTTGCACTCCCCTATCCTCCCATCGCCGTGATAGCCATCGGGAAAGGAGCAGAGAAAATCGTCCTAGAGCCCATTGGCCAACAGGATAGCCACAACTACTACCGCACACCGGACGGTGTGCATCATGTGCCAAAGGTAAGGATGGAAGACTTACTTATCGAAAACATCCACCAGCCAGCCGACCTTGAGGGAGATGGTCTGATTGGCTGAGCGGCCGAAATCGTCAGCCTTGCTGTTGTGGAACATATCAGAGAGACCGTAGAAGAAACGACCCTCGATTGTGAAGTTGCCCAGTGCCGTCTTGAGCTCTCCCCCTAAGCCTGCGGCAATACCATATTCGAGAGCATTCTCGATAGGTTTGCCTGGCTGCTCGGGATCAAAGGCACCATACAGCGTGCCATCCGGACGGTACATGGAGATGTATCCCTCTTCATTATACCCCCAATCACCATATTGGTAGAACACATTGTTCGGACGGGAAGTAGAATTCCATGGATGTTCGGCGGAATAGCCGTAGTACTCCTTGTCCGAGAGATACCAACCGAGGACGGGACCGGCATTGAAGAAGAACTGCATGCCCCGTTTCTCCTTTCCCCACGCGAGATGTGCGAGGAAGGGCACTTCAACGTAATTGGTGGTGCGGGAATAGGTGTTCTCAGAGCCATCGTCGATGTATTCTTTCCAGCCACGTTGCGCATAGTTCACTTCGAGCTGAGCTGCACAGATCATACTGAAGTATTTCTCGCTGGTATATCGCAGCACAAAGCCTCCATTCACGCCTGGTTGCCAGGGAAACGCCTGCTTGATAGTTGGGCTGAAGTCAACGAAGCTCAGATTGGCGCCGCCACTGACGCCCACCGCCAGATTGTTGCGTAAGGCCCCCATCTGTGCATGCAAAGGCAGCGACAGGACAAGCGTCACCAGAAGAACAGAAGCGATTCGTTTCATAGCCACGGGATGGAGTTAATCGTAATCAATGCGGCTGACACGACCATCACGCCCAATATGGATGAGATATGCCTTGCGGTTAATCCATCCGCCGACCTCGCTGACACGCTCAAAGCGGAAACCGGTCTGAATGGTGGGACAGTTGTAATTGGAAAGGTCGGCCAATGTAACCGAAGCGGGCTGAGACAGATGGCGCGAAATGGCATTGAGGAAATACCAGCCCGTGTCGAAACCGAGGATGCCATATTTAGGATAGCGGTTCGTGAGATCGCGGCTATAGGTGCGACGGAACAGGCGATGGAAATCTACCGATTCGGGCAACAGATTGTTGGTGTAAAACGAGCTGTAAAACCAGGTATCCACTTCCTGACACTGCTCCATGTGCGACACAGCATATACCTGATACTGAGGATAGCCAAAGAGATGCAAGGAGCTGGAAGCCAGAGAATCGCGGGCCATCAGCTGGAACACGGGCATCATGTTGGACAAGGCCTTGTTATCCTTGTCAGTGGAAGCCATGAGAAGGATGTTGTCGGATGTCTCGTCGAGATGCGTCATGAGATCTCCCACGAACGAAGTGGTGTCGGCCACCAATTGGGAATAGTCTAAATTGCGGGCATCCAGCTCTGCCATCAGCTTCTTGCTAAAAGGATCTGTCTTCGCGCCCTTTGTCTCGAAGAACAGAACATTGGGCTTTGTGAAGGCGGTAAAGAAATGTTCGATAGCCTCCGCATCAAGGTCATCCTGTTCCACATTCACCTGATAGATCATAGGATTGGACCCGAGCTGCTTGACACTGCGCGCAAAGGGGAGCACCAAAGGAATGCCATGCTGAGCGGCAAAGGCAGCTGCCTCATCGATATGTTTCTGATGGACAGGTCCGAAGATAATATCCATCGTGCTCATTTCCTCTAACTGAAGAATGTCACTGATGGAAGCATTCGCATTGCCCGAATCATAGGCATAGAGGTTGACGGATATGCCTTTGTGCTTGAGGCTGTCCACGGAGAGGAGTAATCCTTCGTAGTATTCGACCATCTTGGCCTTGTCGGCATTGGTGGCTGTCGTGTTCAGCTGGAAGGGAAGGATGACGGCCACGTTGATGCCGCTCCAAGGGGTATGCATGCCGGATGTCTCGGAGTCAGCAGAGACGTTGCCATCCGTATCAACGGGGATGTCTATCTTGACGTCGTCGTCCGCATTCATGGCAGCCAGTTCCTCAGCAGTATAGGGGATGCAGATGACCTGTCCACGCTTGAGGCCATGGGCAGCCACTTCGGGGTTAGCGGCAAGCAATGCCTCCTGAGTGACGCCATA
>JAUNNV010000042.1:16773-17149 GCA_030531335.1 Bacteroidales bacterium | reverse complement strand
TATAATCGGATTATATGAAAAAGTATCTTAACAAAATTTCGTTCATGAGCGTGCTCAGCATGCTTGTGACTGCCGTTGCCTTCATCATGGGCAATGGCGTAGCGATGGCTGTTGTTAACCCCGAGGTTGGTGCTAACGGCGGCGACACCGACCCTAACGCAGGTACTCCCCTTGAGACCGCAACTCCCGACAGCCCCAACAAGGGTAACCTCGAAGGTTGGTACTCTGCCGAGCTGAATCCAGGTGAGACCTATCACAGCCGTTGCAAGTTTGTGTTTGGAACCCGTTGTTGCGAGGATCACGAAACGTGCCAGCATTGCGAACACCACAACAAGTAAAGCTGAACCCAAGATAATTACGAATTATGAATTTTGAA
>JAUNNV010000042.1:0-16751 GCA_030531335.1 Bacteroidales bacterium | reverse complement strand
TCATAATTCATAATTCAAAATCATCATTATGGTGAATAGTCCGATGAAAATACAGATTATCCGTAATGTCAGTGCCATTCTAATAGGATTGATGCTGATTATCTGGCCCGATGTCGCATTGCAATATCTGGTCATAGCCATAGGTGCCTTGTTCTTTGTTCCAGCCCTAATTGCCATCATCCAATATTTCACACATCCTTCGGCGGAGCGTCCGTTTTTTCCGATATCGTCGGTAGGCAGTGCTCTACTGGGCTTTTTGCTCATGGTGGCACCCACATTCTTCGTCAACATCTTCATGCTACTCTTAGGCGCAGTGCTCACCTATTTAGGGTTGAGCATGATTATCTCCTTAGTAGCGGCATATCGTCAGTCCACTTTTTCTTGGATGTTCTTCCTCATTCCAGTGTTGCTCACGCTGGTAGGCATTGTTGTGCTTGTAAATCCTTTTGGCACGGCATCGGCCTCCTTCATCTTGCTTGGAGCCGGCATCTTGGTGTATGGAGCCACCTATCTCGCTTACAACTTCTTTTTCAAGCGTCGCGAAAAAGCATCGCCTTCTGTCCGCAAGGTTACCGACATTGAAGATGCAGAGATTGTAGAGGTATTGCCCGAAACCTCTCCCCAACCTTCTCCTGAAAGAGAGGGAGAATGAGGGTTTGACGATAAAGAACCCTCTCCCTTCTGTCCCCCTCAAGGGAAAGTTGGAGATAGGACACCTTCTTGTTCCAACAGACTACAAATGTAGTCTGTTTTCTTTTGCATGGGCAACAAGGCATCCACCCATTGTATGTTGAATCCACGCCGTTCCATGCCGTGGAACCAAGTCATCTGACGTTTGGCAAACTGATGGATGGCTATTTCGAGCTGACGGAACATTTCCTGATACGACAGTTCGCCCAATATGTACAGTGTCACATATTTGTACTCCAAACCGTAGTGAAGCAAGGCATTGATGCTCACTCCGCTGTTGATGAGTCCTCGGATTTCGTCCACCATGCCTTCGTCGAGGCGTTGCCGCAGACGGGCGGAGATTTTCTCTCGGCGCAGTTCCCTGCTGATATCTACCCCTATGAGCAGGTTGCGGATAGGAGGGAAAGAGGCATCTTCGTGGGCAAAGTCGTAGGCTTTCAACACCGACTCTACGTAGAGACCCGTACCACCACACAACACAGGCAACAAGCCCTTGCTCCTCACCTTTCGGTAAGCTTCCAGAAAGTCGCGTTGAAATTCAAACACATTGTATTTATAGCCAGGCTCTACGATGTCTATCAGGTGGTACGGAATCGTTTCCCCACCCACGCAATATTCGCCAAGATCCTTGCCAGTACCGATATCCATGCGTCGATAGACCTGCCGGCTGTCTGCACTGATTATCTCCGAGTGCAGTCGGTGGGCCAAAGCTACGGCCAGCGATGTCTTTCCCGATGCCGTAGGACCTACGATGGTAATAAGCTCGTAATTATTCACTTCGTAGATTTTCTTCCTCGTCTCAGCATTTAATTAATTAAGAATTAAGAATTTTGAATTAAGATTATTCGCTTCGCGAATTTGGGTTATTCCACGCAATTCATAATTATTCGCTTCGCTCATCAAGCTTCGCTGGGTCATATTTCAAAATTCAAAATTACCCCTCATCCTATGCGCGATACTTTTCTGAGTCGTTCTTCGTCGATGAGTTTTATCTTACGACCATCGATGGCTATGAGCTTTTCGGTGGCAAAGTTCGAGAGAGTCCTGATGGCATTCGAAGTGGTCATGTTGGAGAAACTTGCCAAATCCTCGCGCGAAAGGAAAATGCTCAGCGTACAGCCGTCTTCCTCCACTCCATACGAATTTTTCAACACCAGCAGCGATTCGGCCAACCGTCCGCGGATATGCTTTTGGGTGAGGTTTACCGTTCGAGAGTCGCTGATGCCCAAATCCACCGATAGTTGACGGATAAAGAACATGGCCAACCCCGTGTTTTGGCCGATGAGGGTGCAAATGATATCCATGGGAATGAGGCAGATGGTACACGCTTCAAAAGCAGCGGCATTGGTCACATAATCTTCCTCAGCAAAAAAAGCGCGATAGGCAAAGTATTCCTTGTGATTGATGACCCTAATGATTTGGCTCCGTCCACCCACGCCCTGTTTTGAAATCTTCACCTTTCCGGCAAGCAAACACATCAGGAACTGCGGTTTTCCACCTTCGCTGTAAATCATTTCATTCTTCTTATAAACCCGGAGATTGAAATGCTGTGCCAACACCGCACGTTGCTCCTGCGTCAACGGCAGCCACAAATCGGGAATATACTCCGCTATCTCGTTGTCCGAAAGCACCTTCATCATTTTCTTAACAATATCGAACACTATCCCTCTACTTCAGGAGAGGGTTTGGCTGAGGCTCCTACTGTCTTTGTCATGGTAAGCACATTACATCCATCCTGATACACATAGCCCACACTGTCCATCAATTGCTTGCACAGGAAAATGCCAAGACCTCCGACGCCACGCTCCTCGACCGACAGCGACAAGTTGGGATCTTCCTTTTCCAGTGGATTGAACGGCACACCAGCATCACGGATAACAAGCGAAAGCACGGAGCCATCGGCGCTGGTTATCGTCTCGGCCTCAAGCCAACCCTGACCGCCTTCATAAGCATAGTCAACCACGTTAGCGACAGCCTCCTCTACAGCCAAACGAATCTTGAACTGCAACTCCATATTGTCAGGAATGTCAGGCGATGCCATGAACCATTCTATGATGTCGCCACATCGGTTTGTGATGGGTTCAAAACGCTCTTTCATCTGTGTGAAGTCAATAATCCTTGCTGCAATAACTTATACGTGTGCAAAATTATACATCTTTTCAGAAAGAAAAAAATTAAAATGATGTTTTTTGGACCAATGTTTGTATATTTGCACAAGCCAATAACAGTGCAAACCGAATGAAATGCGGAATTCATAATACTCAATCAACTCATTATCATAATTCATGGACAAACAATCATCATTTCATCATCGCATTGCCCACAAAGTAGTGCTGACAAGTGGCATTCTGCTCCTGACCCTTCGACCAAGCTCAGGACAGGCCCTTACCCTCGGCTCTGCCCAGGATAAAATGGACTCAAAACATATCCTGGCACAACACCAAGCATGGAAACCTTGCGAATGGCCCATCCTGAGACACTACGACGCCAATCACCTGAAGGAGGTCGCACTGCCACTGGGCGGTATCGGAACAGGAACCGTTTCGCTGGGCGGACGTGGCGAACTGCGCGACTGGGAAATCATGAACACACCCGCCCGCAAGTTCAGCACAATTACCGACGGCAACGATGCCCCCTTCTTTTCCATCTATGTGAAAAGCAACAATGAGGAGCCCACATGCAAACTGTTGGCTGGCCCGATGTACACCGATGAATACCTACACTACGAGGGACGCCCCATAAACCACTACGGAATGCCCCGATTCACCGAAGCCTCGTTCGATGCAGCCTACCCATTCGGCCAAGTCAACCTCAGCGACCCGACCATGCCCGTAAAAGTGCGCATCAAGGGATTCAATCCGCTGATTCCCACCGACGAAGAAAGTAGTGGACTGCCTGTGGCCATCCTTTCGTACGAAGTAACCAACGTGAGCGACAAGCCGCTTGAGGCCGCCGTGTGTGGAAGCATCCGCAACTTCATAGGCAAGGACGGTACACAATATCGAAACGACTGGAAAGGAGATTTCATTCCCGAAGGGGCAAAACGCAACAAAAACACATTCGTAACCGACGAAGAGCTTGGGTTGCACGGCATCGTGTTCACCTCCGATGGGGTTGACACCCTCAACACCGCATGGGGGAACATGTGTTTGGCCACCGATGCCGATGCCTGCATCACACACCGCTCATTCTCCGCCGACAACAACTGGAACGTTTCGATTCTCGACTTCTGGGACGACTTCAGTGCCGACGGCATGGTGAGAAACCCCACACCCAACATCCGAAAAACAGTAGGAGGCGACCAAGACCCGATGGCCTCGCTCTGTGTGAAGCAGACATTGGCTCCGGGCGAGACAAAGACATACAATTTCTACCTGACCTGGAACTTCCCCAACCGCAAGGCCTGGTCGAAAACAATCGTCGGAAACTGGTACAGCACACAACATCCCGATGCTTGGCAAACCGCACGCACAATCATACAAAACGTAGCCGACTACGAGCGACAGACGCTGCTCTTCGTGAACGCATTGCTCGACTCCTCGTACCCGAAGGAAATAAAGGAAGCCGCGCTCTTCAACCTGAACGTACTACGCTCACAAACCGTGTTCCGCATCAAAAGCGGACACATGCTGGGTTGGGAAGGCGTGATGGACCGATTCGGGTCGTGTCAAGGGTCGTGCACACACGTATGGAACTACGAGGTGGCCACTCCCTTCCTCTTCGGACACCTGGCCAGAACCATGCGTGAGGTGGAAACCGAATATGCGCTACACGACGATGGAGCCATGGCCTTCCGCGTGTCGCTGCCTCTCACCCACCCCGACCCCAACCGCAACGTGGCTGCCGACGGACAAATGGGATGCGTCATGAAACTTTACCGCGAATGGCAACTCAGCGGCGACAACCATTTCCTACAGGACCACTGGCAAGCCTGCAAGAAAATGCTGTCGTTTGCCTGGACAGAACGCGGATGGGACGGCAACTGCGACGGAGTAATGGAAGGAAGCCAACACAACACCATGGACGTGAACTACTTCGGGCCTAATCCACAAATGGGATTCTGGTACATGGGAGCGTTGCGGGCCGCCGAGGAAATGGCCAAGGCCATGCACGACAAGGCGTTCGCACGGAAATGCAGCCAGCTGTTCGCGATGGGCAGCCAATGGATGGACGAACACCTGTTCAACGGTGAATACTACGAGCAACGGATAACCGACCCCAAGACGTTCGATTTCCTCGAGCCCGACTCTCCAGACATCCCTCCCTACCAGCTGGGTAAAGGTTGTCTGGTGGACCAACTCGTCGGCCAATACATGGCCCACATCTGCGGACTCGGTTACTTGGGGAATCCTGCCCACATCCACACCACGCTCGAAAGCATCATGCGCTACAACTATCTGCCCGATTTCAGCCAACACTTCAACAACATGCGCTCATACGTCATTGGCGACGAAGCTGGATTGCTCATGGCCTCATGGCCCAAGGGACGACTGGAAGTGCCTTTCCCTTATTTCTCCGAATCAATGACAGGTTTCGAATACACTGCCGCTGCAGGAATGATCTACGAGGGCATGGATACCGACGGACTCAAATGCATCAAAGCCATTCGCGACCGTTTCGACGGAGCCAAGCGCAACCCCTTCAGCGAACCCGAGTGCGGACACCACTACGCCCGTTCCATGGCCTCCTGGGCCACCTTGCTTGCCTACAGTGGGTTCCACTATTCCGCCATCGACAAAAGCATGGCGTTTGCCGACCGAACAGGAACCTGGTTCTGGAGCAATGGATATGCCTGGGGGACGGCAACCATCGGCAATCGGGAAGTAAAGCTCACGGTACTGAAGGGCGCACTTTCGCTGAAAGAACTCACCATCGGCAAACACCGATTGCGCAAAAGAATCGAGCTCAACGCCGGCGAGAGTACCCCAATCAGCTATGAATGATAAATGATTCATGAACGATGACTAAGAAAAGTTCCTTACTGCTGATTGTCGGCTGCCTTGCCATACACCATCAACTGACAGCTGGTGTCTTCTCCAAAGAGACCCACAAACACGTCGTTTCCGTCATTGAACAATATCTCGACTTTAAAAACGTCGCATCCGAAGGACCAATGACGCTAAGCGCACAAAACGCCGATGGAAGCTGGCCCGACGTGGAATACAACGACCACGACGACCGCAACCGAGGCGCATGGCGGTCGATGTTGCATCTGACCCGATACCGAATTCTTTGCTGCGCCTACCACCTCACGAAAAAGCAGGAATATCTCGATGGAGCCCAAAAGGCTCTCAGATATTGGTATGAGACGATGCCCTACAGCCCAAACTGGTGGTACAACGAGATTGGTGCCCCACGAAGTTTGGGACCCGCCACAATCCTGATCATGAAAAGCCTGTCGCAAAAGGACCTTCAGGGAGCCGCAAAGGTGCTGAGTGCCGCAAAGATACAAAAGACTGGCCAAAACAAGATTTGGCTATCCGAAGGAGTCATGATGCGTGCCTACATCGAAGGCGACGAAACGCTGCTAAGGACCGCACGCGACAGCATCGTGTCCGAAATCACCATCTGCAACGGACGAGGAGGCCTGCATCCCGACTGGGACTACTACAACTCGTTCCAACACGATTGCCAGTATGGCTTGTGCTACGAAGGCATACAGCCCGACTGGTCGTACCACCTGCATGGAGCCCAGCTGCAATGGGGCAACTATGGGTTGGCCTACGCACAGGTCATGAGCTGGATTGTGCTGCTTTTCGACGGAACGCCATTCGCGCTTTTGCCCGAGCAACGCCACATCATAGAAAACTACTTGGTGAAAGGTGTGAGCCAAAACATCTGGAAGGGAATGTTCGACATGAACGCATCCGGCAGGGAAATCTATCGGGGCTCACAACGAAACAAGGCCCAGGTGATTTTGCAGGCACTACAACGATTGGGGCTCCAGAAAGACGAGACCACAGGTCCACGCTACTATCCGTATTCCGACTTCGCCATCTATCGTGGCAACAACTGGTACGCCTCTCTGCGAATGCAGTCATCGCGCACATTAGGCATGGAAAACACCAATGCCGAGAACATGCGCGGACGCTATGCAGCAGATGGAGCCCTCTTGGTAAGACAGGACGGCGATGAATACGAAGACGTGGCCGCCGCCTGGAACTGGCATCACGTGCCCGGCGTGACCTGCCCCGACGACGGCAAACCCATCTACGGCTGGGACTTTCCGAAATCGGGCCGCCACAATCTTACCGACAAGGTTTTCGGTGACATCTCGGGCGAATACATGGGTTGTGCCATGGAGCTGAACCGTGAAGGGCTGAAAGCCCGAAAGGCTTGGTTTTTCTACCCTGACGGCATCGTTTGCCTCGGCTCCGGCATCAGCTTTCACGCGGAAAAACCAAACACCTCCATGCCCGAAATCGTGACTGGCGTGGAGCAATGCCACATCAAAGGGAATGTGACCAACAAGAAACAGCTTATTGAACACCGAGGCATCAGCTACGTGTCGCTCGACGGCGATTTCCAGACAGCCCCCTATCCACACACCGGCGAATGGGAGGCAATCCATCCCGGCAATTTCAAAGGCACATCGACCATCGACCTTCTCGACATTTCCATCAGTCATGGCACAAGCCCCCATAATGCCCATTATGCCTACGTTATCGCCCCCAGACACTACGGCAACGAGGTAAGAATCATATCGAACACCACAGCCATACAGTCGGTAGCCATTGCAGGGCAAACCATAACCATCGACTGGGACAAGTGTTCGGTGACATTCAGCGCACAATGAGAAGCTGACTAACCAAACGACTCCTGACTGCTGAAAACAATCGGGAGTCCTTGAAACGACAGCGTCCAATTTATTTGATGAAAGTCATTCGACCTACACCGCGCCTACGGAGCAGCCGTAGGAGCGAGAGTAGGGGAACATTCATGGTGCGAGCGTTGACTACTGCCCACACGCTCGCACCTCAAAGGAAACAGAACCAATACACTGCCGCAGCAGGAATGATCTACGAGGGCATGGAGGCCGACGGCCTCAAGTGCGTCAAAGCCATTTGCGACCGCTTCGACGGAGCCAAACGCAATCCCTTCAGCGAACCCGAAGTGGGCACCATTACGCCCGCTCCATGGCATCCTGAGCCACCCTGCTTGCCTACAGCGGTTTTCATTATTCCACCATCGACAAATGCATGGCGTTTGCCCACCGAACAGGAACAGGGTTCTGGAGCAATGAATATGCCTGGGGGACGGCAACCATCAGCGAACACGATGTAAAGCTCACAGTGCTGAAAGGCACACTCTCGCTGAAAGAGCTCACCATCGGCAAACAGCGATTGCGCGAAAAAACCGTGCTCAACGCCGGCGAAAGCACAAAGCTCAGTTATGGCCTATAAATTCTGCTATAAGCATAAGCCAACGACGACCCACCAAACTAAAAACTCCCGATAGTTTCCTGCTATCGGGAGTTCTTCAAACCATGCGTCACACTGATTACTTGATGGAAATCTGACGCGATGCTGGTACCTGTTTCACTTCTACCTTCTTAGGCAAGACGATGGTCAACACTCCATTCAGCATTTCGGCCGAAATATTGTCCAAGTCTATGTTCTCGGGCAACGAGAAACTCTGGTGATAGGAAGCGTAGGAAAATTCGCGACGTAGGTAATTGTACTGTTTGTCGCCCTTTTCTTCTTTCTTGCCGCTCTTTTCCAATGCGATGACAAGTTCCTCGTCGTTGTCAATGCGCACATTGAAATCGTCCTTCGTCATTCCCGGAGCTGCTATCTCAATACTGAAATCCTTATCGGTTTCCTTGATATTCACAGCTGGCGATGCAAATTGCTTGGCCGGCATTACGGCAAAATCATCAAACAAATCACTAAAGATACTTGGCAACCACGATTGGCCTTTTCTAACAACTGGATACATAATCAATTCCTCCTAATAATTTTAGTTACACATTTTCTTTTCTCGTCGATTCCTTTCGGTTTCACTTCAATATATGCAAACCACTTGCCAGTCCTTCATTCTGACATAATGACACAAACAACACGCGGATGTATTCACACGAATGTCATTATGGCAGCACTACTCGTTGTGCTCGACGTTGTCTTTGCCCACGCCCTTTCTCATCAAGAAGCTACGACAGGTTGTAGGCCACCGTCGCACAACTTTTTTCTTATGCTGGAAGATTTTTCGGACCCAGCACCCTGAGTTCGTTCTGCATCATTATGGGAAGGGGAGATAGACCTCGCTGTTTCACCTTCAGTTGACAGCAATGATTGAATTACAAAGGCACGACCCGAAAAGTGTAAGAGCCTTTCCGCGTAAGGAGCTTGTCGGTGAACGATATGCGCACGACCTCCGTACCCCATACGGCTGTGAGTTTGCGGTCGTCGAACTGCTTCCTCTCCACACGACAGTTCATCCGTGTTGCATCGTAGGAGAGCCGTGCATGCTGTCCATTCACGGTTATCGTCGCCTCTCCTGGTCTTGACACGTCAACGTCGCCCCAAGTCAGGAAGTTCACCTCGTTGGGCTGTTGTGGATTGTCTATGAGAAAACGATCAGTGATGCGGAATGTCTGCCCAAACAAGGCATAACCTCGTTCCCAGGTGCGTACTCCGGCTTCTTCGGGGTATGCCTTGGCTATATCGACCACAAACGTGTTGTCGCCAACCTCGAAATGCGTGGCTTTATAGCGGCTTCCCTCGTGTTGTGAATATCCGTTGATTCGGGGCAGGTTGTGATAGTCGCTCTGCATGGGCCACAGCGAGTAACGAGATCCGTCGAAAGTTTGTCGGGTATAGCCCACAACACCTGCATCGATGAATATGGGCACATTGTTCTGATAGTAGATGAATGTTCCGACATCGTTGTGATTGTGGCTTTCGCCATTGGTTCCTCCCTTGGCGGCCAGCGTCTGTCCGTTGTCGTTGCGGATGTAGCAGACCTGTGTCTCTGGATATACCACGCGGTGGGGGATGTCGTAATCCGTGCCGACCTTCGAGAACTCCTTGTGGCATCGGATGGCTTCGAGATTCCGGGTAATGTTGTCGGTTTCCTGCATCACGGCTTTCCCTTGTAGTTGCTGTCGCCGCAAATAGGCGGCGTGATGCATCATGAGGCTGCTGCCTACTGCCTTGCCGTATCTATAGACGTGCGATGGATTGCTGGCCGCACGTGCCGACGCATCGGCAAAGTTCACGACCCAGCCGTCGCCCACATACGTGTTGGAAATGTATTCGCCCATGTTGCGTATTTGTGTGTCGTTGAAAATGTCGATGCGTCCGCCTGTAGCGTAGTACAGCATTTGCAGGTAGTCGTAAAGTTTCCCCGCCGAATCGTTCCAATAGCGTGGTCCCTCGTCGCAAGCCCCATCCTGACGATTAAAATTGATGAAGAGATCCATCGATGTCATTGTCTCATAAACGCCTCGTGCATACGTGTCCATATCGTCGGCCATAAGCATGAAAGTGGTCAGCGCATTGAACGTACACCACGCAGTCCAGTTGTTGATGTTCCCTTTTCCCTTGTAGCTTTCCACCTGCCAACTCAACTTTGGGCCATTGAGATAAGTGTCGATGATGCGATGCTTGATTTCGTAGCGCATCCGACGGGATATTTCAGGGTCAACCCTATCGAATGTCTCGTGCAGGAAATAATATGTCCACGAAAGCAGGGTGCCCATATCGCCGGCATAGAGGTCGAACACATCGACACCGATCTGCGGCAACGCACGTCCGGATGGTTGCTTTACGGTGTGTGCGGAGAACGACCACGTGGTCATCTCACAATAGTAGAACACTCCATCTATCAGCTTGTCGATAAATCGTCCCTTTCCTTCCACCAATTCAGCTTGAAGCAAATCGACAAAGGCGGCACGATTCAACAGATAAGGTTGCTCCATAATCCATCTATTACCAGACCTTTCGAAGTCGAGATAATTGGTGGCTGTGATTTTCATCCATTCATGTGTCAGCCATCGTTCGCCTTGTTCCACTATCTGTTGTTTGATGCCGTCGGTCAGCTCATCCCAAGCCATACGGTTGGCATAAGCTGGAAATGGCACCCATTGTTGGTTGGCGACGAGTATTTGCCGCAACGTGTTCTCGTCGGCCTGGCTCCGAAGCAGGTTCCGTTCGGTGTAGGCATTTAGCCGAAAGGAGAATGTTAGCAGGATGATGGTCGAAAGGCCTACCTTGATCCGATTCGAAAAGGTTTGTCGTGTCATAGCTTTAGGAAATGGTGGTTTAAAGTTCGCGCCCTCGATAGAAATCGAGAATCTTGATGCGGAACAAGCAGTCGTACTTGGCTTGCAGCTGGCTACTAAGTGCCTTCATCCACTGGGTGCGCATTTCATTGTATTCGGTGGCGTTGGCCAGTCCGTTCTCATACTTGCTCTCGGTGAGATGGAAGGTGGCTTCGGCTGCCTGTACGGCCGCTTGGCTGCTGCCGAGCTTGGCCTGCGATGCCACCGCATTGTAGTAGGCTTGTTGTATCTCCTTGAAGAGTGCCTTCTTGCTTTCCTCAAGGTTCCATGCCAGCGTGTTGCGCTCCAGTTTGGCCGTGCGTACGCGGTTGCGGGTGGAGAAGCGGTTGAAGATGGGGATGGACATGGAGAATTGCAAGTATTTGTTCATGTTGTTCGACCATTGGTCGGAAAAGTCCGACGATGCCATGCCTTGCACGTGATAATAGTTGGTGCTGATGCCTGCGCCGAAGTTTATCTGGGGATAGTAGGCGCTGCGAGCCAGTCGGATGCTCTTTTCGGCGCCTTGCAGGCGGTAGGTGGCCGCCTTGATGGACGGTTTGGCCTGTACGGCTTCTGCATAGACAGCCTCGGGAGTGATGAGGTGGAGCGCCGAGAGGGTGTCGATGCGAGGCGGCTCTATGGCGAAGCCTTCGGGAGTAGGCAGTTCGAGCAACTGGGTGAGGTCGAGAATGGCCAGGTTGTAGTCGTTGTCGGCCTGTACCGCCGATGACTCGTCTTGCGCCACGCGCGATGTGGCTTCATACACGTCCGATTCGCTGGCCTTGCCATTGTCGAACAGGCTTTGCTTCTGTAGCAACTGATGCTTGCTGAGTTCCACTTGTTGGTGGGCTACGGCGAGGAGTTCCTGACTGTAGATGGCTTGCAGATAGAACTGCGTGACTTGTAGGCTGATGTCCTGACGTGCCTTTTCCAAATCCTCCACGGCGGCCTTGAGATTGAGCTTGTTAAGGGCTATGGTGGTGGGTATTTCCATGCCGGTGAAGAGGGGGATGGTGGTGCCGAGCGAGAACTGCGAGGAACGGGTGTTGTGGTTGGCATAGGTGTTGTCGGGCTGTATGGCACGTCCGAAATTGAAGGCCTGCCCCACGTTTCCGTTCAGGTTGGGCAGGCGGCTCCACTTGGAAGTGTTGAGCTCCACCTCCCTCTGCTGCATGGCAACCTCTTTCTGCTTGATGCTGATGTTGTGCTGCAAGGCATAGCTGATGCACGTGCGAAGGTTCCACGGCTGCTGCGCATGGAGCGGCATGATGGCCGAAAGCCACAGGATGGCGAAAAACAGAATCTTTCTCATGGCTTCGGCTTATTTTTCGGGTTTGGCTACAGCATTGGTCTTGAGCAATCCACGAACCACATCGTCGATGCCCACCCCACTCTTGATTTCAATCTTGACTCCGTCGCTGATGCCGGTTTCCACCTGACGGCGTTCGAACTTCTGCGGATTGGGTTGTGTGAGTATATAGACAAATGTGGAGTCGCCGCTGAACTCGATGGTCGCTTCGGGTAGGGCGAGTACCTGATGTGCCTCCTGCAACACAATTTCGGCGTTGGCACTGTAGCCGGAGCGGATGGTGACGCTGTCGGGCACCGTGATGGCGGCCTTGATTTCGAACTGGTTGGCTCCATTGTTCTCGACGCTTTTCGGAGCCACGTATTCGAGCTGTGCCTCGAACGGCTTGTTGTCGAGTGCACCGATGTGGATGGTCACAGGCATTCCTTCATGGATGCGTCCCACCTCGGTCTCGTCGATGTTGCCTCGGAAAATCAGGTTCCCCATGTCGGCCACGGTGGCGATAGTGGTGCCGTCGTTGAAGGTGTTGCTCATGATGACGGAGTTTCCCCTCTTGACAGGCACGTCGAGAATAAGTCCGTCGATGGTACTACGGATGAGTGTGCTGCTAAACGAGGCACTGCTTTTCGTGATGCCTTCGCGGACAATCTGTAGGTTGTCCTTGGCGGTCTGTAATTCCTCCTCGGCCTGCTTGCAGCTCACCTCGCTCTTTTCGTATTCGTCGGCACTGATCATCTTTCCATCGAACAGTTTCCTCACACGCTCAAAATCGGTTTTGGCCTTCACATTGTTTATTTCAGCCAGGCGGACACGGCTTTCGGCAGCATTGAGCGAACTAAGTTCAGGAATGACCTTGACCTTGGCGATGACCTCATCTTTCTTCACGGGCTGCCCGGCTTTCTTGTAGAGCTCGGCTATGATACCCGAGATCTGGGGTTTGATGAGAATCTCGTCGCGAGGCTCGATTTTCCCAGTTGTTATGGTGGAGCGTTTCAGGTCGGCCAACTCTGCCTTCACGGTTTCATACTCAATAGGTTTGTCCTTCGACTTGTTCCATAAGAAGACCAAGGTGCTGACAAACAGCAATCCTACAAGGATCAGCGCGGCAATTCTAATAAATTTCTTCATTTCTGTATTGTGTTTGTTTTTATTTTGCGATTCTATTAAGGTAATCATGAATCCATAATTCATAATTATCATCTTACTCATCCCTCATTGCATCGACCGGCTTCACCTTCATAGCCCTGATGGCGGGAGCCAGTCCAGCCACCAAGCCTAAAGTGAGGAGCAGCACGATGGCACTGATGGCACCCCAGAAACTGATTTGAAAGCGATTTTGGGTTGCTGTCTCCATAATTTGCAACACTCCTACCGAGAGGAGTACCCCTGTCATGCCGGCCAGGATGGTGAGCACCATGCTTTCGCTCAGAATCTGCCCCATCACGTCGCGCGATTTGGCACCGATGGCACGTCGGATGCCGATTTCGATAGTACGCTCGCGCACCGTCACCATCATGATGTTGCTCACGCCAATGGCCCCGGCCAGCAACGTGCCTATCCCCACGAGCAATGCCAAGATGTTGATGCTCTTGTGCATGTTATCGACCATGCCAAACATGGCAGAAGTGTTGATGGTCATTACTGCCGATTTGTCGTCAGGGTGGATGGAATGACGGCGTTTCAGGTTCGTTTCCACCTTCTTAATCACATCGGTCATGACGTATTCTGGCTTGACGGTGAAACAGAGTATCTGGATTACATCGCCCATGTTGTAAATCTGATTGAAAACCGAGTAAGGTATCTGGATGGACTGTGTGACACGTCCTTGGATGCTCACATCACTTGTGCTGCCGTTCACGCCGACAACCCGATAGTAAGTGTTGTCGATACATACAAAGCTACCACAAGGATTGCTGCCATCGGGGAACAGTTTTTGATACACTTCCAAGCCCAGCACACACACCTTGCGCTTTTGCGAGATGTCGATTTCGTTGATGTTCCGTCCCATGGAAATCTTCGGATTCTCGATAAACAGCGTTTCGTTGGTTATTCCCTTGAGCGTGGTGTTTGTGAAAGCGTTGTCCTGATAGGTGGATTTCAGTCCCCAACGGGCGTTGCTACAGGTAGCCACGTCAATTTCGGGCACATTGTTTTTGATGAAAACTATGTCGCTTTGCTTCAAGTTCCAACTTCGACCTCTTTGCAACCCTTTGTAAGGTTTGGAGGTTTGGTTGCTGACGACAAGGCAGGAGTTGGTGGCAAAGCCGGTGAAATTGAGGCTCATAAAGTCTTTCAGTCCTTGGCTGCCCCCCATGAGCGTCACCAGCATGAAGATGCCCCAGAAGATGCCAAATGCCGTAAGCAGGCTGCGCGACTTGTTGCGCGTCAACGTAATGATAATTTCTTCCCAACTGTCTATATCAAACAATCTCATCTTGCTATTTGGTATTTATATTTATTTTGGACTAAGATTACTATGATAACATAGGACACCTAAGAGTTCTTCATTCATAATTATTCGCTTCGCGATTTTCAATTACACTACGCATATCATAATTCTTAATTCATATTTCTCAATTATCATGGCTCTGCGTTCGGACCGTCGATAATTCGCCTCTTAATTCATAATTCAAAATTCATAATTATCATCTTACTCAGCTCTCAACGCCTCGATGGGTGGAATGTGGGCTGCCTTGCGTGCCGGAATGAATCCGGCCAACGTGCCGGCTATGATGAGCGTGAGAGTGGCTTGTATGGCAATGGCCAAATCAACGGTCGGGTTTTCGAACACGGTGGCTTGCTCAACACCTATATCGAGAACCTTGCTGCCCACGGTGACGTTCATGTATTCGGTGTAGGCGACTCCAGCCACCAGTCCGATGTAGCCAAACAGGGTGGTGACGGTAATGCTCTCGGCAATAATCAGCGATAGGATGTTGCGGGGTTTCGCACCGATGGCCTTTCGGATGCCGAACTCGCGAGTACGCTCTTTCACGGTGATGAGCATGATGTTGCTTACCCCCACGATACCGCTCAGGAGGGTAAAGATGCCTATCACCCAAATGGCGATATTGAGTACGCTCTCTCCCTGCATCATTTGCAGGTAGTTGTCGAACATGCTCCACATCCAGATGGCACCTTGATCTTTAGGGTCGAATTCCAGACTCTTGGCCATGGTGGTGCGGTAGCGTTCCTCGAAGTTGTTCTCGTCGGCTTTGGTCGTGATGTTCTTTGTCAAGAAGGAGATGCTCTCCACGCTGTTGTCCTTCTGATAGATGAGTTGCAACGTGGTGTAGGGGATGAACGAAGGGGGACTCATCATGCTGTTGTTGCGAGTGGTGTAGATTCCCACCACCTGATACATCACTTGGTTGGCTTTCACATATTTGCCGATGGCGTGCGACTTGTCCTTGCCAAACAGGATGTCGGCGGTCTTGTCGCTGAGCACAATGCACTTGCGCTTCATCCTGAGGTCGTTGTCGTTGATGAAACGACCATACTCGATGATATAGGAATTCATTTGGTCGTATTTCTCGATGACTCCGTTCAGGCTTTCCGAGGTGTGTTCGTTGCCGTATGCCAATATGATGCCGCTCACAGAGTTCACGGGGAATATCTCATCTACATTCTCTGTCATCTTTCGGGTTTCCTCCACGCTGTTGAGCGTAAACTTCACCTCGCGGTTTTCCTTCCACCCCTTGTAGGGCATGGTAGTCCATCCGGGATAAACTTCCATGATGTTGAGAGGAATTCCCTCAATCTGCTTTCTCATGGCGTTCATCACTCCGTTGCCGCTTCCGAGCAACACGATGAGCATGAATATGCCCCATGCCACGGCAAAGCCGGTGAGGGCGGTGCGGAGCTTGTTGCGCCGCAACGACACGAGTATTTCTTGAATCAGGTCGATCATGTAGTGGGGGTTATCAGTCCGTCCTTGATGATGATGGTTCTCTCAGTTTGTTTGCTCACATGAGGGTCGTGGGTCACAATCACGATGGTGAGCCGCTCTTGCTGGTGCAGGTCGCGCAGCAGTTGCATCACCTCGCCCGATGTCTTGCTGTCAAGGGCACCGGTAGGCTCGTCGGCCAGGATGAGCTGCGGTTTCGTTATCAGGGCACGCGCTATGGCCACACGTTGCTTTTGTCCGCCCGACATCTCGTTGGGCATGTGGTCGGCCCAGTCCTTCAGTCCAAGTTTGTCCAAGTATTCCATGGCCAGCATGTTGCGTTTCCGTCGGCCAACCCCCTGATAGAAAAGAGGTAGGGCGGCATTTTCGAGGGCACTCTTGAATGGGATGAGGTTGAACGACTGGAATATGAACCCTATCATGCGGTTGCGGTAGTCGGCGGCCTTGTTCTCGCTCAGATTCTTGATAAGTGTGCCATCGAGCCAATACTCGCCGGTGTCGTAAGTGTCAAGAATGCCCAACACGTTTAATAAGGTGGATTTTCCAGACCCCGAAGCACCCATGATGCTTACCAGCTCTCC
>JAUNNV010000171.1:3384-3622 GCA_030531335.1 Bacteroidales bacterium | reverse complement strand
AAGGTTGTGGTTGCAGAGCAGAACTTAGGACAGTTTGCCGGATATCTGCGCATGAAGGTCGATGGCTTTGCCCCATCACAGTTCAACCAAGTAAAGGGACAACCTTTTGTTGTTTCCGAATTGGTCGATTCATTCACCGCGCTTCTTTAATGACAGTTGCCACTTGCTATTTATTATTCTCACGAATCGCAGATAGTAAATTGTAAAGAATGAAATAGTAAATGTCATTGGTCAATAG
>JAUNNV010000171.1:0-3374 GCA_030531335.1 Bacteroidales bacterium | reverse complement strand
TAATACTACCATGTCGAATTATACAGCAAAAGATTTTAAGAAGGGACAACCCCGTTGGTGTCCGGGTTGTGGCGACCATTTCTTCCTGGCATCACTCCACAAGGCAATGGCCGAGATAGGTGTGGCACCTCACGAAACAGCCGTCATCTCTGGCATTGGCTGTTCCAGTCGCTTGCCTTATTATATGAACACTTATGCCATGCAAACCATTCATGGTCGCGCGGCAGCCATCTCCACCGGATTCAAGGTAGCCAATCCTGGCATGATGGTATGGCAGATCAGCGGCGACGGCGACGGATTGGCCATTGGTGGCAATCACTTTATTCATGCCGTTCGTCGCAACATCGACATCAACATGATTCTCCTCAACAACCGTATTTATGGTCTCACCAAAGGACAATATTCCCCCACCTCACCCCGAGGTTTCGTGAGCAAGTCGAGCCCATACGGCACAGTGGAAGACCCTTTCCATCCAGCTGAATTGTGCTTTGGAGCGCGTGGGCGGTTTTTCGCTCGTGCGGTGGCTACCGATGCGGCAGGCACAGTGAACATTTTGAAGGCCGCTGCGGCACACAAGGGCGCGGCTGTTTGCGAGATACTTCAGAACTGCGTCATTTTCAATGATGGCACCCATGAGTCGGTCTATTCCAAGGAAGGACGCGCCAAGAATGCCATCATGCTCGAACATGGCAAACCCATGTTGTTTGGCGAGAACCACGAGCTTGGGTTGGTGCAAGAGGGATTCGGTCTGAAGGTCGTGAGAATTGGTGAGAACGGCGTCACGGAGAAGGATATTTTGGTGCACGACGCCCACTGTGAGGATAACACCTTGCAGTTGAAACTGGCATTGATGGAAGGACCGAACTTCCCCATCGCATTGGGCGTGATTCGCGATGTTGATGACATAACCTACAACGATGCGGTTCACGAGCAGATAGAGATGGTAAGCAGCAAGAAGAAATACCGTAATTTCCAGGAACTCTTGCTCACCAACGATATTTGGGAAGTGAAGTAATCGTTTCAATAGCTGCCCGCTGGATGGTGTGTATCATATATCGGATATGGCATATAAACATTTGATATTTCCGAAGGATAGTAAATTCCTTGTGACCGGTGGAGCAGGTTTCATCGGCTCCAATTTATGTGAGGCGATTCTTAACCTCGGGTATAAGGTTCGTTGTCTCGATGACCTCTCGACTGGCAAACAGGCTAATGTTGATTTGTTTTCTGGAAATCCGAATTACGAGTTCATCAAAGGCGACATCAAAGACTTTGACACCTGTATGCAGGCTTGTGAGGGAATAGATTATGTCCTTAACGAAGCAGCCTGGGGAAGTGTGCCAAGAAGCATCGAGATGCCTTTGTTCTACTGTGCGAACAATATCCAGGGCACTCTCAATATGATGGAAGCAGCACGCCAGAAAGGCGTGAAGACTTTCGTATATGCTTCTTCGAGCTCTGTTTATGGCGACGAAGAACATCTGCCGAAGACAGAAGGTGTTGAAGGAAATCTTCTAAGCCCTTACGCACTCACAAAACGTTGTGATGAAGAGTGGGCAAAGCAATATACAAAACACTACGGACTGAAGACCATCGGTCTGAGATATTTCAACGTATTCGGCAGAAGACAAGACCCCAATGGAGCGTATGCTGCTGTGCTTCCAAAGTTCATAAAGATGCTCCTGAATGACGAGCAGCCTACAATCAATGGAGATGGCCGCCAAAGCCGAGACTTCACATACATCGAAAATGTAATTGAAGCCAACCTAAAGGCGTGTCTTGCTCCAGATGAGGCAGCCGGAGAGGCTTTCAATGTGGCATACGGTGGAAGCGAGTATCTGTTGGACATCTACTATGACTTGACAAAGGCTATAGGAAAGAACATTGAACCGAAGTTCGGTCCTGACCGAAAAGGAGATATCAAGCATTCCAATGCCGACATCAGCAAGGCAAAACGTCTTCTAAGATACGACCCTGAATACGACTTCGCAAGAGGTTTGAATGAAGCAATTGAATGGTATAAGGAGAACCTGTAATTTCAGCGAATATGAAAGACACGAAAATATGTGTAATAGGTCTTGGCTATGTCGGCCTTCCGCTTGCAAGACTTTTCTCTACAAAGTATAAGACCGTAGGTTTCGATATGAACCCTAAGCGTTGTGAAGCCCTGATGGCTGGTCACGATGCCACTCTTGAAGTTGCCGATGACATCCTTCAGGATGCAATCAACAACCACGGATTCATCTGCACATCAGACATTGAGAGAATCAAGGACTGCAATTTCTATGTTGTAGCCGTTCCTACTCCAGTTGACAAACACAACAATCCAGATCTCACGCCTCTTTATGGAGCAAGTACTACTGTTGGTAGAGTAATAAGCAAGGGTGATGTCGTTGTATATGAATCTACGGTATATCCAGGTGTAACAGAAGATGAGTGTATTCCTGTGGTGGAGAAGGTGTCTGGAATGAAGTTCAATGTTGACTTCTTCGCTGGATATTCTCCAGAACGCATTAACCCTGGTGACAAGCAGCACACGGTGGAGCATATCAAAAAGGTGACGTCCGGCTCAACTCCCGAGATAGGAAAGTATATCGACGAAGTCTATTCTTCAGTGATTACAGCCGAAACTCATCTTGCTCCAACGATAAAAGTGGCAGAGGCTGCAAAAGTCATCGAAAACAGTCAGCGAGATATCAATATCGCATTTGTTAATGAACTCTCAAAGATTTTCACACGTATGGGTATTGACACACTTGATGTTCTCGAAGCTGCAGGTACAAAGTGGAACTTCCTCCCGTTCCGTCCGGGGCTCGTAGGAGGCCATTGCATTGGTGTTGACCCTTACTATCTCGCTCAATGTGCTCAGACTTACGGCTACAATCCGGAAATCATCCTTGCCGGTCGCAGGATGAATGATGGTATGGGCGAGTATGTTGCAAATCAGACCATCAAGCTGATGCTCAAGAAGGGCATTCAGGTGTTGAACTCGAACATTCTGATTCTCGGTTTCACTTTCAAGGAGAATTGTCCTGATGTTCGTAATACCAAGGTTATTGACATTTACAAAGCACTCAAGGAATACAACCTCAACATCACGGTTTACGATCCTTGGGCAAATCCTGCAATTGTTGAGCGAGAGTATGGCATTAAGGTGGTAAATGAACTTCCTGCCGAGAAGTATGATGCCTGTGTGGCAGCTGTAGCGCATAAGAAGTTCGAGGGGCTGGATGTGCGCTCGTTGCTTAAGGAGAAGCATGTTGTGTTTGACGTGAAGTGTACTTTGGATAGAAATATTACCGATGGAAGATTATAATTGATTCAAGTTTCGCAAGTTCCTTAGCTTGCCATTTTTAGTTCATAAATCTGTATAA
>JAUNNV010000041.1 GCA_030531335.1 Bacteroidales bacterium | reverse complement strand
ACGACAACGTTTCCGCACGTCGTGCAAAGAAAAAATTTTGTTGCCATAATCTTTGTGTTTTAAATTGTTAAACATTCATTTTCACGAAGCCTTCGACGGGCTTTCGTTCCAGCGACTACAAAAATAGCACGACAAAAACGTCTTCAACATTGACGATAAATCTATTTTTCGATATCCGTTATTGAATTTATCAATATATTTGCATCCGAAACACGTCATACCGATTATGGAACTGCGCCACCTGAAGTACTTCGTCACGATTGCCAAGACCTTGAATTTCTCCGAGGCCTCAAAGCGTCTGTATATCACCCAAGGCACCCTTTCCCAACAAATTCAGCAACTGGAAGGAGAAATCGGAGTCCAGCTTTTCGACAGGACAAAGCACTCTGTGGTCTTGACAGAGGCAGGCGAAGAACTGCTGCCTCTCGCAATACGAACCATTGAGGATTCCGAAGTATGCTGTGACAGGATGAGGGATTTGAAAAACACATTGACTGGAACCTTGCGCATTGGTACCACACATTCATTCAGTGAGTTGTTGACCGGAACGGTAAGGAAGTTCATTAGGGAACATCCCAGTGTCAAACTGAAAATTCAGTCCGAAACGGCATCCGAACTTATAGAGATGTTGCTGAATAAAGAAATCGACCTTGCCCTTGCCTTCAAGCCGGCAACGGATTATGAGGAAATGGAATCCGAACCGTTGTTCAAAAACAGGCTTAGTGCGGTCATGAGAAGATACCATCCTTTGGCATCACATCGCTTTTTGACCATGGAGGATTTGGAAAACCATCGAATAGTCCTCCCTGGAAAAGGTATGCAGGCCCGGCGAGCATTCGATCGTTACCTCGGTTTGGACACCAGAAAACTCAATGTGACAGTGGAAGTGAACGATCCGAACCTGATTATGGATATCGTGCAGAGCACAAACCTGATAACCGTTATTTCATCCTTGGCCTCGTTCTATCGGCCGAATCTGGTCGCAATCCCCTTGGAAGGTGGCAATTATACCATGGTAGGTTGTGTTCACAGACTGAAGGAAGGATATCACAAACGCGCCGCCGACACCTTCATCGAGATGTTACGGGAATCGGCCCAAGTTGAAAAAATCTGCAAAGGACTGAATTAGAAGCTGCTTTTGAAATATTCCAATTGATCTTTTATGAAATTTTTAATCGAACATTTCAAAACAGCTTCTTAATGTGCTCTATCTTTCCCTCCATGGAAGGCGACAAACATTCCAACTGCAAAAAACACGCAAAGTGCGTGTTACCGCACTGTATTTTCGTTCACACCATAATCTATTCAGCCATGTAGATTTGAACTGTTTTTTTGTGAAAAATTGGTTGATAATAAAAAAAAACAATATTTTTGCTCACTAATATATATTTTGCAAATCTTTTCATGAAACATTGGTTGTTAGTCGGGCTGTCGTTGCTGCTCTTGGTTTCCTGTGGGGAAAAGCAAGAGGTGGCTGTGAAAGATACGCCTGCACAGATTTTGTTGAACCGCCTGGTGCTGGAACGTTCGAAAAATGCCGTCCGGCGCAACGACCCGAACGTGATGCCTGCCTACAAAGCCCTGATGGAACGGGCGGAAGGGATGCTTGGCGATGGTCCTTTCTCCGTGATGGACAAGAAGCAGACCCCTCCGAGTGGCGACAAACACGACTATATGAGCATGGGACCCTACTGGTGGCCCGACCCTTCGAAACCCGACGGACTGCCCTACATCCGACGCGACGGAGAAATCAATCCCGAGCGCGACCTGTGCACCGACCGTAAATACATGCACCGAATGTCGGACATCGTGCAAACCTTGGGACTGGCCTACTTTCTTAGCGAAGATGAACGCTTTGCCACTCATGCCGCCAATTGGCTGAAGACTTGGTTCCTGGATGAGGCCACCCGCATGAATCCACACTTGGAATATGGGCAATCCATCCCCGGCATTTGCGAAGGGCGCTCCATCGGCATCATCGACTCGGCCTGTCTGGCCTCGATGCTCGACGGGGTAATCTTGTTGAAAGGATCGCAGGCATGGAGCGACACCGATGACACCGCTCTGAAGAAATGGATTGGGGCTTTCAACGAGTGGTTGCTCACCAGCAAGTTCGGCAAGGAAGAAGATGACTACTTCAACAATCACGGCACGTACTTCGATTACCAGTCGTGCATATACTCCACCTATATCGGTCGCATCGACGAGGCTCGGAAGCGCATCGACAAGATCTCGCGAGCACGGTTGGACAGTCAGTTGGAGGCCGACGGGTCGCAACCATACGAAATGGACAGGACGAAACCTTGGGGCTACAGCACCGGCAACCTGGCGGGACTGGTCGATTTGGCCGTTTTGGGCGAACGTGTAGGAGTGAACCTGTGGGAACACGTCACCCCTAAGGGAGCATCGTTACGCAAAGCCATTGAGTGGTTCTTCCCTTTTATTTCGGGTGAACGGCCTTTCCCCAAGGAGGAAATCACCCAACATCGGAATGTGGAAGGATTGGCAAGGGTATTGCGGCAGACGGCCGACCGTTTTGGAGTTGATACCTATCGGGAACAAATTGAAAACCTAAAGACGTTTGGCGGTGACAACACTGACTTGAACCAATCGGCGAGTGTGCTGACACACCCTATCCTTGACGGGCCAGTATTGTCGGTGGAGGACTTTTTCGACAAGCTCGACCTAACCCGCAAGGGATTGGAACAAGTGGAGAGAGACGTAGAAATGCACGACTACGAGGCAGCGCAACACGACTTCGTGGCATACTTGAAGGGAAGGGAAAAGCCCAGATGGTTCGTCGATTGGCACGACTACGACAAGCCTGGCAACCGAAAGCCCGATTACGACCGCACCCAAGCCGACGAGATTGCATCGAACCTACTCTCGTCGAGCGGTACACCCTACCAGTTTGGCGACACGATAGATTGGTCCATCAACCCCACCGCCATAAAATACCCCGAATGGACATGGCAGCTGGCGCGTCATTCGTTCTGGCCGGTCTTAGGACGAGCCTACTGGGCGACCGGTGATGAGAAGTATGCACGTGCGTTTGTCAATCAAATACGGAGTTGGATAAAGTTCAACCCCGTGCCCGACCATAGAGCCAATGAATTGTATTCGCGTTGGCGTCCGTTGGAAGCTGGAATCAGGGCCAGAGGCGCGTGGCCCGACGCATTGGCGTATTTTCTGTCCTCCCCTCAACTCGACGATGACACTATCATGCTGATGATGCGCTCGCTCTACGAGCATGGGGCATACTTGTCCACACAGTACTCGCCAGCCAACAACCACTTGGCCAGCGAAATGAACGGACTGTTTTGCCTGGGCATCCTATTCCCCGAATTCAAGGATGCAGCCGGGTGGTGCAAACTGTCGTCCGACAGGATGTTTGCCGAGCAGCAGGCCCAGTTCTATCCCGATGGAGCGCAGGTGGAATTGGCTCCAAGCTACCATGGAGTGAGCCTGAGCGACCTTATGCACATCTACAAGATGGCAAAGCTTAATGTGTACACATTGCCCAAGGGTTACGAGGAACAAATGGAAAACCTCTACAACTATTATCTGAACATCATCATGCCCAACGGCAACGAGCTGGCTGTCAACGATTCGCATTGGGGGCAGAAGCGTACCACATTGGGCGAGGCATTCCGATACATGCCCCATCGCACCGATTTCCAATATGTGGCCACCAAGGGGAAGGAGGGCACGGAACCCAACTTCACCTCAGTGTGGATGCCGTGGGCAGGGTGGTATGTGATGCGATCGGGATGGGACGAGGATGCGCTATATGCCCATTTCGAAGTCGGCCCGTTCTCGGCGGCACACCAACACGAGGACAAGTTGTCGATTATTCTTCATGCTTATGGCAACACACTGCTTAGCGAAGGAGGCAAATACGATTACGATGCCTCGAAGCAACGACAATACACCATGTCCGCCCCAGCGCACAATGTGGTACGAGTGGATGGCAAAGACCAATTGCGCGGAGTGCGCAGAAGCGAAAGGCAAATAGCCTTCAGCACCGAACCCATGACCAACCGTTGGATTTCGAACAAGCGTTTCGACTTTGGGGAAGGATGGTACAACGAAGGATTCGGCGACAAGAAGGAAGAAAGTTTCCACGATGGATGGTATAGTGGGGGAAAGGATGTGAAACTCGACTCCACGGTGACCCAATATCGCGCACTGGTGTTCTTGAAGGACAAGTATTGGCTTCTGTTCGATGTGTTTACCCCGAGCGATGATGCCACACACACATACACTACGTGGTTCCACTTCGACACCACCGACCATGAAACACATGCCGACACACCGTGCTACATTCGTTCGGCCGAACCCGATGAGGCCAATCTGGCCATCATTCCACTGCAAGGCAAAGGAATTGGCATGAAGGCCATTGTCGGACAAGAAGAACCTGAGTTGCAAGGATGGATAGCAAGGGCCGTGAAAGGCAACAAAGGTGAAAAATATGAGTGCTATCCAGTAGCTACGGCAGAATTCACACGTCAGGCCAACGGGCAATGGGTGGAGCCTTATCTGCTTTATCCGTTGCGCAAGGGAGAGACCCCTCCAGTGACGGAAGTGAAACCTGTTGACGACAACACACTCAAGGTCGTGTTTGCCGATGGACGGATTGAAACAATGGTTTATACCATTGAGAAGAACCGTTTGAAGACATTGGTCATTACTGAATCGGGAAATGGACAAGAAGAAAAAATCAAAATATTGTAACATGAAGAAAATACTGATGTGGCTTCCTGTCGGGCTGATTTTGCTATCGGCCTGCACAAGTGGACAGAAAGTTCCTGAAGCCAAGAAGAATCCACCATCGCTGATTATGATGAACCGGATGGTGTTGCAACGTTCGAAAAACGCTATACAACGCAAGGATCCAACCGTGATGCCTGCGTTCGAGGCATTGACAGCCCAAGCCGACAAAATGTTGGGCGAGGGTCCCTATACGGTGATGGACAAACAGCAGACCCCTCCCAGTGGCGACAAACACGACTATATGAGTGTGGGACCCTACTGGTGGCCCGATCCATCGAAACCCGACGGACTGCCTTACATACGGAAGGATGGCGACATCAACCCAGAATTTCACGCCTGTACAGATTATGCGGAGTTGGAAAAAATGACGAGTGCCGTGAAAACCTTGGGATTGGCTTATTTCTTCACGGAAGACGGAAAGTATGCTGCCCATGCGGCAAAATTGTTGAAAGTGTGGTTTCTGGATGAAGCCACCCACATGAATCCCAACTTGAACTATGGACAAGGCATTCCCGGTATTTGCGAGGGCCGCTCCATCGGCATCATCGACACACGCTCATTGGCCGATATGTTAGATGGCGTAATCCTGCTGCAGGAGTCGAGGGATTGGACTGATGCCGACAACGAGGCCTTGAAGAAGTGGTTCTCGGACTTCAACAACTGGTTGTTGACAAGCGAATATGGCAAACAGGAAGATGAGTATTTTAACAACCATGCCACCTTCTTCGATGTGCAAACCTGTGTTTATTCGCTCTTTACGGGCAAGCAGGCCGATGTGAGGCGACGGCTCGACAAGATTACGCGGAGCCGTCTTGACAGCCAGATAGAGGCCGATGGCTCGCAGCCTTTTGAATTGGACCGCACACGTCCTTGGCATTATTCGGTGTTCAACCTGAGTGCCTTTGTGAAGCTGGGCTTGTTGGGCGAAAGAGTGGGAGTGAACTTGTGGGAACATGTCACGCCGAAAGGTGCTTCTCTCCAGAAGATGATAGAATGGTTCTTCCCATACGTTTCCGGTGAAAAGACATTCGAGAAGCAGGAACTGGGGGGCGACTTGGAAGTGGATGAACTGGGTGATGTGCTGATGAAGACCGCCGACCGCTTTGGTGTGGGCAACTATAGGCGACAGCTGGAGAACCTCAAGAACCTCTCTGGTGGGAAGTACGATGTATCGACTGCGTTGTGTGTGTTGACCCATCCCATCCTTGACGGTCCGGTGACATCCGATGCCGACTTGTTCGATGCACTTGACTTGGACTACAAGGGATTGGAAAAAGTGAGAGAGGACGTGGAGCGTGGCGATTACGAGGCAGCCAAACACGACTTTGTGATACACCTGAAAACCCGCGAGAAACCTGTTTGGAACATCAATTGGCGCGACTACGACAAATCGGAAAGCCGAAAGGCCGATTTCGACTGTACGGAAGCCGACAAGGTGGCATCGAACCTATTGGTGGCATGCGGCGAGTACAATCAGTTTGGCGACACGATAGACTGGTCGGTGAACGCCTCGGCACTGAAATATGTAGAGTGGACCTGGCAGCTCAGCCGTCACCCCTACTGGACTACCTTGGGAAGAGCTTATTGGGCTACAGGCGACGAAAAATATGCAAAGGCTTTTGTCCGCCAGATGACCAGTTGGGTGAGATTCAACACGCTGCACGATTTTGCAGACAACATCGCCTATTCGCGTTGGCGCACCATCGAGACGGGTATCCGCACCCTGGGGGCATGGCCCTCATCGTTCATGTATTTCCTGGGCTCCCCATCGTTCGACGACGAGTCCGTCATCCTGATGGTGAAGTCGTTCTACGAACATGCGCTACACCTGAGAGCCTTCCCACAAGGAAACAACTGGCTCACGATGGAAATGAACGGACTGTTCCACACGGGCATCCTGTTCCCTGAGTTCCGCGAGGCAGCCGACTGGCGCGACTTTGCCAGCATGAAAATGTACGAAGAGGAGAAAAACCAGTTCTATCCAGATGGTGCACAGGTGGAATTGGCTCCGAGCTATCAGGGCGTGAGCATGGGAAGCATGATGGGTATATACAAGATAGGCACACTCAACGACTATGCACTGCCCGGCGACTATGCTGAGCGACTGGAAAACGCTTATGGCTGCTACCTAAACCTCATGATGCCCGACGGACGTGTGCCAGCGTTGAACGACTCGTTCTGGGACAACCGTCGTGGCTCGCTTGCCGAAGGATTCAAATACATGCCGCACCGTACCGACTTCCTGTATGCGGCAACGGAGGGAAAGGAGGGAACCGAACCGACATTCACCTCGGTGTGGATGCCTTGGTCGGGATGGTATGTGATGCGCTCAGGTTGGGATGCCGATGCCATGTATGCCCACTATGAGGTAGGCCCCTATTCTCCAGCACATCAGCATGAGGACAAGCTGTCGTTCATCCTGCACGCCTACGGCAACACCCTACTGACGGAGAGCGCAAAATATGAATACGACACCTCCGAATGGCGCAAATACGTGCTCTCGGCGCGTTCGCACAATGTGACACGCATCGATGGCATGGACCAGAACCGCAATGCCCGAAACAACGAGGACTTGATAAGGCACAGCCGCAAACCAATGGAGAACCGATGGATTACCAACGAGGACTTCGACTTCGGAGAAGGCTGGTATAACGAGGGCTTTGGCGCAAAGCTCGACACCACCGTGACGCAATATCGTGCGCTGGTGTTTGTAAAGAACAAGTACTGGCTGATGTTCGATGTGTTCACACCAACCGACAACGCAGAACACACGTATGCCTCATGGTTCCATTTCGACACGACCGAACATGAGGTGACCGCTCATCCGTTTGCCGTGCAAAGCACCGAAAAAGACGATGCGAACCTGGCCATCATTCCGCTCAATGAGGGAAGCTCGGTGAAGGTGATAACCGGCCAGGAACAACCTGAAGTGCAGGGATGGGCTTCGGACGCCATTGGTTTCGGTGCGTTCGAGGACTTTGAGTGTCGCCCCATAGCCACCCCGGAATTCACCCGCATACGTAGCGGCCAGTTTGTGGAGCCATACCTGTTCTACCCATTGCGAAAAGGAGAGACTTTGCCAGTGAAGGAGGTGAAGAGCAACGGCACCAACCACTATGAAATTGTCTATGTCGATGGGACTTCCGATAAGGTGACTCTTACCATAGAGGGTAATAGCCTGAAGACACTTGACATCGTGGTGAACAACGAAGGAAAAGAAAAGAAAATAACAATAACCAACTAAATTACAAACCTATGAAGAAAAAACTCATGTTGCTTCCTGTATGGTTGATGCTGTTGTCGGCCTGTGTGAGCGAGCATAAAGCTCCGGAAGTGAAATCAAATCCTCCTTCGCTGATCATGTTGAATCGAATGGTGTTGCAACGTTCGAAGAATGCCATACAGCGTAAGGATCCAACCGTAATGCCTGCATTCGAGGCATTGGTGACCGCGGCCGACAAAATGTTGGACGAAGGCACATTCTCAGTGATGAACAAAAAGCAAACACCTCCGAGTGGCGACAAACACGACTACATGAGCATGGGTCCTTATTGGTGGCCCGACCCATCGAAACCCGACGGACTGCCCTACATCCGCAAGGACGGAGAAATCAATCCGGAATTCTACGACTGCACCGACCGTGACCAACTACAACGCATGGCCAAGAATGTGAGGGCGTTGGGTATTGCCTACTTCTTTACCGAAGACGAGAAATACGCCACCCATGCAGCCCAACTGCTAAAGACTTGGTTCCTCGACGAGGCAACAAAAATGAATCCCAATCTGAACTTTGGCCAATCAGTACCTGGTGTATGTGATGGGCGTTGCTATGGCATTGTCGATACTCCTTGCCTTGCGAGCATGATTGACGGAGTAATCCTGCTACAGGCTTCTCCAGCATGGAGCGATGCCGACAATGAGGCATTGAAAGCCTGGTTTACGGAATACAACAACTGGCTGCTTACCAGCGAACTGGGTGTAAAGGAAGACAAGACCCTCAACAACCATGCCACACAATATGACCTACAGACATGTGTCTATGACATTTTCACAGGCAAGAGTGGGGAGGCTGAAAAACGCTTGCACACGATTACCAGAGCACGTGTTGACAGCCAGATAGAGGCCGACGGCTCACAACCGCAGGAAATGGCACGTACGAAACCTTGGGGCTATAGTACGGGCAACCTGCTCCATTTCGTCGATTTGGCTTTGTTGGGAGAACGTGTTGGTGTGAATCTTTGGGAACATGTCACTCCTAAGGGCGCATCCATCAAGAAAGCCATCGAATGGTACTTCCCCTTCATCTCAGGCGAACAGACATTCCCGAAGGATGAGTTGACCAACCATCGCAGTGCCTCTTCGTTGGCATCCGTGCTGATGAAGACAGCCGACCGTTTCGGCGCAAAAGAATACCAGAAGCAGCTGAAGAATCTTGTGGCTTTCACAGGCAATGAATACAATGTCGAGACATCGCTTAACACTTTGACAAATCCTATCCTTGACGGTCCTGTCACCTCGGATGCCGACTTGTTTGATGCCTTGAATCTCGACTATGAAGGCATGGCTGCCGTGAAGGCCGCTGTGAAAAAGAATGACTATGCTACAGCAAAAAAGGAATTCGTGACTTACCTGAAAGCACGCGAAAAGCCTTTGTGGTTTTTCAATTGGCGCGACCTACAGAAGTCAATCGCCCAAAAGGGTAGCTTGGACGGCAAGCCTGCCCCCAAGATCGATACGGCATACGTGGAACAGATTACAGCCAACATATTGCCTTCGTCTGGATTGGCCTACGACTTTGGCGACAGTGAGGTGATAGACTGGTCTATCAATCCAACTGAAATAGAATACGTGGAGTGGACATGGCAGCTCAGCCGTCATGGCTTTTGGCAAACACTCGGACAAGCTTATTGGGCTACCGGCGACGAACGCTATGCCAAGGCCTTTGTTCACCAGATGACCAGCTGGGTGAAGTTCAACACACTGCACGACTTTGCCGACCAGGTGAAATATTCTCGTTGGCGCACCATCGAAACAGGCATCCGTACCTTGGGGTCATGGCCTGCTTCGTTCTTCTATTTCCTCGGCTCTCCCTCGTTCGACGATGAAGCTGTCATCCTGATGGTGAAGTCGTTCTACGAACACGCCATTCACTTGAGAGCTTATCCTACACGCAACAACTGGCTTACCATGGAAATGGACGGTCTGTTCTATACAGGTATCTTGTTCCCTGAATTCAAGGATGCAGCCGACTGGCGCGACTTTGCCAGTTCGAAAATGTACGAAGAAGAAAAGAACCAGTTCTACGAGGATGGAGCACAGATTGAACTCTCACCCGGTTATCATGGTGTCAGCTTAGGCTGTATGGTGGGAATCTACAGAATAGCCAAGCTCAACGGCTATACCTTGCCGGGCGACTATGCCGAACGATTGGAGAAAATGTACGAATATTATCAGAACATCTTATTGCCCGATGGACGGATTCCATCGCTCAACGACGGTCACTGGAACCAAAGACGCTCCACCCTGACACAAGGTTTCGAGTACATGCCTCACCGCACTGACTTCCAATATGTCGGGAGTGAAGGCAAGGAAGGAACGGCTCCGAACTACACTTCGGTGTGGATGCCTTGGGCCGGCTGGTATGTAATGCGTTCGGGTTGGGACACCGATGCCTTGTACTCCATCTTCGAAGTAGGTCCTTATGGAGCCGGACACCAACACGAGGACAAGCTGACCTTCTCCATCCATGCATACGGCAACACGCTTATCTCCGAAGGTGGTAAATACGACTACGACACATCACAGTGGCGCGACTATGTGCTCTCGGCTCGTGCCCACAACGTGACACGTGTTGACGGACAAGACCAACGTCGTAGGGCTCGTGCATCGGAGGATTTGATTCTGCACAGCAGAAAACCGTTGGAAAACCGTTGGATAAGCAACGAACAGGTTGATTTCGGTGAAGGTTGGTACAACGAGGGCTTTGGCGCAAAACTCGACTCGACAGTGACCCAGTATCGTGCACTCACATTCGTGAAGAACAAGTATTGGTTGCTTTTCGATGTGTTCACTCCCTCGGATGCTGCGACACACACCTACAACTCATGGTTCCACTTCGACACAACGGATTATACCATCACCTCGGCTCCATACGCGGTGTTGAGTACCGAAAAGGGTACATCCAACATGGCCATCATACCAATGCACAGCGAAGGTGCTAATCTGAAGGTCATTATCGGGCAGGAAGATCCAGAGGTGCAAGGATGGATTTCCGATTCGTTGGAAAACGGCCAGGGCGAGAAGTATGAGGTGCATAAGGCTGCAACCACAGAAGTAACTCGCAGCGCGGCAGGACAAGTGGTAGAGCCTTATCTGCTGTATCCTTTGCGCGAGGGAGAGAGCCTTCCTGTGAAAGAGGTGAAGACATTGGACAGCCAAACACTGGAGATTGTCTATAACGACGGACATTCAGAGAAGGTGACCTATTCGATAAAGGGGAACAGCCTGGAGACGTTGACCATCACCTCCGAAAAGGGTGAGATCAAGGTGCTTTGATGAGATTTGGAGGTGTGTCCATTTACGAATGAATCACACCTCCAATATCACTTGTCATCGTGACATTGCATCGCAATGTCTTTACTAATAATATCTTTTGAATAGGATTTGTTAATGAATATGTTTATGAAATCATTTGTAAGGACAATATTCGCGTTGTCAATCTCAGTGATTTTGTTGTCGTGTAATTCGGGAGTGACGATTTCCAAGGAAACACTACTCGACAAAATAAAAGGTGCATGGGCGGGACAAGCCATAGGTTGTACCTATGGCGGACCAACGGAATTTCGATACTGTGAACGTGTCATCGACGACAGTATCACCATACAGTGGCCGGATGGTTATCTAAAATATTACTTTGACAACTCACCAGGCTTGTATGATGATGTTTATATGGACTTGACATTCGTAAACGTATTCGAGAAACTTGGATTGGATGCTCCTACCGAGGCTTTTGCACAGGCATTTGCCCATGCCCCCTACCCGCTATGGCATGCCAACCAACAGGCACGCTACAACATCCTGCATGGCATTATGCCCCCCCAATCGGGATCCTGGGAAGCAAATCCACATGCCGACGACATTGATTTTCAGATTGAGGCCGATTATGCCGGCATCATGTCGCCAGGCATGGTGAATACCGCCGCATACTATTGCGACTCCATCGGTCATATCATGAACTATGGCGATGGGTGGTACGGTGGTGTTTATGTGGCAGCGATGTATGCCTTGGCGTTTGTAAGCGATGACATCCAGTATGTAGTGGAAGAGGCATTGAAGGTTATCCCCGAGCAAAGCAAGTATCATCAGTGTATGTCGGACATCATCAGTTGGCACAAGCAGCATCCCGCTGACTGGAAGGCCACTTGGCAACTGTGTCAGGACAAGTGGGGCACGGACATTGGTTGTCCTGATGGTGTTTTCAGCCCATTCGACATAGACGCTACAATCAATAGTGCATACATCCTGATAGGCTTGCTCTATGGCGAAAAGGACTTCGAGAAAACCATCGACATTTCGACACGCTGTGGACAAGACTCTGATTGCAATCCGGCCTCGGCAGGAGGTATCCTGGCCACCATGCTGGGATATAGCAACATTCCTGAAAAGTTCATGGCGAATCTTCGCGAGGTGGAGGATCGTGCGTTTGCCTACACCGACATTTCGCTCAACAAGGTGTATCGGATGTCGATGAACCAAGCGTTGCAGGTAATCAGTCGCAATGGAGGAAAGATAAGCGAGGGGGAAGTTGTCATACGGCCTCAGAAGCCACAGGCAGTCCGCTTGGAACAAGGCTTTACAGACTTGCGTCCTAAGGAACGAATGAGATGTGGTACACCTATAGCAACTCCCCAAACATTCATTGGCAAGGGCGTGGTGGCAGGCTACTCTTTCGACCGTTGGGGAACCGACTATGTGGCAAAGGTGGCGGTGAAGCTTGACAACGAGGTGGTAGAAACAGTGGAATTGCCCAACAATCAGCATGACCGTAGGTTGCAACTGTTTCATAAATATGGCCTATCGCCTTCGACACACACAATTTCGTTTGAATGGCTTAACCCAACCGACGACGTGAGGCTTACAATAACCGATTTGCTTATCTATGAGTGAAACATTAAGAAACTGTTTTGAAATGTTCGATTAAAAATTTCATGAAAGATTTTCGAGATGAAAATTTGCTTATTTGAAGGAGCAACCGACGCCAAACCGAGCGACATCAAACTGGTTTGAATGTCCGAGGTGCGAAGGAGGAAGATGAAATCAATGGGGCTCCATTGTGACTGAAAAGAAACGGACTTTTCAGCTGGAAAGATTTTATAAAAGATTAATTCATTTCAAAACAGCTTCTAAGACCTTACGATTCTGTAGGAAAACAGATTCTCCTGAAATGATTAAGTAAACAAATTAGGAATAATATGAATGACATAGTTCTATCCGGCATGTTGAATCTATTCGCGCTGGTTGCCGCGACTGAGAAACTTGAACGAGCGAAAACCGAAAGCACAATCAGGGCTTTGCTGCAACGCCATTTTGGGGTGCGCGATGTCGGCCCTTATTTGTCGCTATATGCAGACTTGCTCATGTTCTATTCTGAAATGCCAGAGCTGGACAAATCGGTCATCATTGAGGGAATCAGTGCAAAACTGACAGGAAAGATTTCGAAAGAAGAGCAAACGCTTATTCTCTTGCGGTTGGTAGAGTTTTGCAAGGATGTGTTCAAGGGTTCCGACAGGACGGGGGGGACTCAAGACGAGAACCTGCGGGCCATCCTCGGTACTGTTGCGGAAAAATTTAGTGTCGATGACAATACGCTTGCCGACTTGTATGCCTTTATAATGAATCAAGGAGAGTCGAAAAACGTATTGGAAATTCCGTATTGCGATTCGACAGTACGCACTCTTCTGTTACCACGACTCAACCGGCTTGTGTTTGTGTGGCAAGGCTGTAAAGAAGTAATGATGAACGACATTCCCATTCAACGTGGCTTCTTTATGGTGTGGCAACAGAGTAGTGTACTCAAGAGCCGTCACGACAAGCCGCTTTACTTTAGTACTGTCATGTCGCATTTCCAAAGACGTGAGTGTTCATCCGACGTGAACCGTGAAATCACACTTGCCGGACGTGACATCAATTTCCGTTTCGACAAGTTCAGCGATAATGGTATGCACAACTTCAGCTTTAACCTTTATGGTGGAGAGCTGGTGGCAATTATGGGTGGAAGCGGAACTGGTAAATCGACCTTGCTCTCATTACTCAACGGAACGAATCACCCACAGGAAGGAACCATTACCATCAATGGGCATGACATCAACGAAACCGAAGCCAAGGCTCTGATAGGTTTTGTGCCACAGGATGACTTGTTGGTGGAGGAGTTGACGGTCTTCGAGAATCTTTGGTTCACAGCCCGTCTTTGCTTTGAGGGCATGAGCGATACGGAAATCAACAATCGAGTCATGACCATCCTGAATGAGCTTGGGCTGGAGGCGGCCAAGAACCTCAAAGTGGGTTCGCCTATGAACAAATACATTTCGGGTGGCCAGCGTAAACGGCTGAACATCGCCCTGGAGTTGATACGTCAACCTGCGGTGCTTTTCCTTGATGAGCCCACCTCTGGCTTATCATCGTCCGACACCGAAAAGGTGGTGAACCTATTGAAAGAACAAACCTACAAAGGCTGTCTGGTGGTCGCCAACATCCATCAGCCATCGTCCGATGTGTATAAGTTGTTCGACCGTCTCTGGCTGCTCGACAAGGGCGGCTATCCTATCTACGATGGTAACCCCATCGAGGCTGTCACTTATTTCAAGAATGCGGCCAATTACGTGGATGCTGAAATCAGCATGTGTCCCACTTGCGGCAACGTGAATCCGGAGATTGTGCTGAACATTATCGATGAGAAAAAGCTGAATGGTAGTGGCGAGATCAGTAATGAGCGACGTGTATCTCCGCAAGAATGGCATCAACGTTACCTTGACAACCGGCAGTCAATGGGAACAGTAGTCTGTAGCGACATACCTCATACAGACCAAAGGAAGCCATCGGCTTTCAAGCAGATGGGAATTTTCATGATGCGCAACCTCAAGACAAAAGTCACCAATCTGCAATATCTGCTTATTACACTATTGGAAGCACCTCTACTGGCCATGATTTGCGCCATGCTTACACATTATGCCCCGATTGACAGCGAATATAGCATCATGGACAACAAAAACCTTGTGTCGTATTTCTTCATGGCTGTCATTGTGGCCATTTTTATCGGCATGAGTGGCAGTGCAGAAGAAATCATCAAGGACAGAGCTGTGCTGAAGCGCGAGAAGTTTCTGAGTCTGTCATACCAAAGCTACATTTGGTCGAAAATACTGTTTATGGCGGGGGTGACGCTTATTCAGACATTGTTGTTTATCATTGTGGGAAATTTTGTCATGGGCATCCACGATTTGTTTTGGATATGGTGGCTGATACTGTTTGTGGCGGCTTTCCTTTCCAATCTGGTAGGTTTGTTGCTGTCGCAGTCGCTCAATTCGGTTGTTGCCATCTATATCAGTATCCCATTGTTGTTGATACCCCAGATATTGCTTTGTGGCTTGGTGGTGAAATTCGCCGACTTGACTCCCCAAAGCACGACTGCCAATGTGCCGGTCATCGGCGACTTCATCCCATCGCGCTGGGCTTTCGAAGCCTTGGCTGTGACAGCTTTTAGCGAAAACGACTATGAATCGAATTTCTTTGAGGCCGAGCAAACGAAGTACCAGCATCAATACTATCTACATGCCATCCTTTACGAATTGCAATCGCAACTCGAAACCATGCATGACGAGCAGGTGAATGGTGGGGTTGTGAATCCCGAGCACCTGACAGTGATACATAACGAACTTCCGAGGCTTTCGGCCTACTGCCGGCTGACACCTTACGAGGGTAACGATTCCTACGAATCGTTGGATGCTTATTTCAGCAACGCGAAGAAGGTGCTTGAGGACATGAACAACAAGGCTACACTCACTCTCGACAAACAATACGCAGCCATGCAACGTTCTCTTGGCAAAGAAGACATGCTAAAACTAAAACGCAACCATTACAACCTGCAACTTGAGAATTTGGCCATGAACGCCGACGCGAACCACACGCACCATGTCGTAAACGGTCATATCGTTCCGCAGATGGGATTCATTTTTCTCCCTTCGAAAACCAATGATGGACGTGCTCCCTTTTATTGTGCCACAAAACGTGTGGGTAGTCTTGAAATTCCCACATTATGGTTCAACACATTGGTTGAATTGTTGATGTGTCTGGTCGTTGCGTTATGTCTGTTTTTCGATATTCCTGGTCGATTTATACGTCAGGAAAGGAATTAAATGGAATAAATTCGTTTTTTTTATAACATTCCTACATTAATAATGATGTTTTTTATATATTTGCGCCAAATATAATTTGAATAAATAATTGTAAACGATACATGAAAATGAAAAAGCTAACATTTATTGTGCTTGTGTGCGTGCTCATTGCACTTCCAGCATGTAAGAATCAGAAGAAATCGGCAGAAAGTTCTACTGCCACGACCGAAGTTTCACAACAGGATCAGCAAACAATCGAAGCACTGAAAGTGAATGTTCAGGAATTGATTGCCTCTGCGAAGAAAATCAAATTATCATCTTTCGCAACAGCTTCGAAAGAGGGGAAAATCCAGTTGTCAGACAAGGAGAAGATGGTGAAGCCAAATTATTTGCTTAGTCCGTCGGTCGCTGCTGATGCCTTGACTCTCTCTCAGAAATATCGTACCGTTGCCATGCTGCTTACCGACAAGAGTGTGGCTAAAATGTATGATATGCCCACCAATGAGTATGATGTAGCCATCAACAAGCTTATGGTTGACATCAACGACAACGCATTGACCAGTCTCAAGGATGTTGATGTATATGATGTCAATGCCGTTCAGGCTGCTTTTGCCGCTGTCGTTGATGCTGAATACGAAGCAGGCAGGGCCAACAACCTGTGGGAGGGCATAGCTGTGTCAACAGTTGAAAAACTGTTTGTCATCACACGGAATGTTGACAAGTTCATGCCGATGTTTACGGATGAGTCGGCTGCCGACATCACTTACCGATTCGTATTGGTTCACGATGGCATTCAGGAATTGGTTAACAACAACGAGGAAATGAAGAGTCTGAATGAAGTATTGGCTCCTCTCTATAAGATTAACGCAATGAATGTCAAACAGCTTCGCGATCAGCTGACAGAGTTGAAGGGTCAGATTGAAGAAGTACGTAAGGCTGTCTTGAAGTAACTGAAAATTGAGAAAGGAAATAGGCTGACAATGGCAAGTTGTCAGCCTATTTCCTTTTTACAGATTCCCGACAACGGCAAGTACTTTTTGGATACGTTCTGCAAATGTGTGTCGCTGTAGGGTAATCTGGTGAGCGTTCGCTGCATTGACTTGCATATTGCGGCTCAATGCAGTTTGTATGCAAGAGATTAATTCCTCTTCGTTATGATAGATACCAATGCCGTCTTTCCCAAACAATGATTCGACGTAAGGATTGGCATCGCATACTTGATATGCGCCCGAACCACATATTTCAAATACCCTTGGATTGGCCCCTAACTTCTGATGCTCTTGGTGGATATTGAGCACTACCCTGGCCCTGTTATAAAACAGGTTTACCTCCTCT
>JAUNNV010000040.1:15673-17568 GCA_030531335.1 Bacteroidales bacterium | reverse complement strand
TTAGAAGTTGTTTTCCATTTTCCTGCGACAGCAAGCAAAGCCGCCAACAACAAAGTCCAAAGAGCAAGCTGTTTTACAGGATGCCATGGGTCGCGCACACATTCCAGGATACTGATGTCGCTCCATCGGCCACGCTCGGTGTCGTAGCCCATCTGATAAAGATGCCATGTAGCATAGTTAGCCGGATGATTGACCAAAATGTTGAACCGGTGCCTTTCGTTGTCCCCGTCCAGAAGCCACACTTCGGAACAAAACGACTTAGGCTTGGGGGGGTTCATGGACAACATGAAGCCATCGGGAAGACCCAACGTGACTGGAGTGAACAAGAAACTGCCGCTCGACACCCATCCCTGACCGACACATTCAGACTGCCTATCGAACACCTGTAAATATGCCATAGGTGCTGCGCCCACATGCTTCATGACCATCACGCTATCCTTTTCGGAGTTATAAACAGCCTCAGAACAATATTGAGACACACGGATGCGCCAGTTGCCCAATTCGTGCATGACAGTGTCGGACGAAAGTGAAAACGAGCCGATGGCCGACAACGATTCATCGGGTGAATGAAGTACCACCATAGGGGCATACTCCTCGACCAAAAATCGCTTCAAAGTGAGTTGGAAGGGAAGTTCCACGAGGCTACCCGATTCGTCGTACCCCATCTGGACAGGATGGCCGAGCTGTGTGGTGACCTTTACTTTCTGCATGTCGGCACTTCCAAACATGGTAGCAGCCAAAAACAAGAAGATGCCTGCATGGGAAAGCATACGCACAAACGAACGCTGACGAATGTGCACGACATCATCGACCAACGTCAAACCAACGATAGTCATCAAGCAACACATCAGGATGCAGAAAGGCCATGTGTGTTGCAAAGGGATGCCCGAGAGACCCATCCACACCATCATCAGTGCGAGCAATGACAGCAAAGACACACAACACGAACGACTGACCAACGACCGTAAAAAAGAACATTCCGCCAACCAGTGATGCAGCAACACCAATAAATAAATGTAATTGAGCGACAGGACAAGACTCCACGGATAATGCAACACGGTGCTGTCGATGTCGCCACACAAAAACTGCAACGCTGTGCCAATCCCCAAAAGGATGGCACAGCGCTGAATAGATTGCCTATATTGCCTCAGGCCTGCTCCCATTGTGAGCGCATAAGCTGCACGGCAGCGGGAAGAGTGACCGCACGGTCGCCATTGGTGCCGCACTCGAAGCTAACGTAATGTTGGTAATTCATTTCCTTGAGTGCACGCATTCCTTCCACATAGTTATCCACAACACCGTCCTCGCCCGGCATCTTGCGTGTGCCACGCGAAGCGATATGCACATGCTGCAGGTACTGAGAACCAGCAGCCATGAAAGCGGCATAATCGGATGTCTCCTCCTGCATGTGCCAGAAGTCGCCCATGCACTTCACACCCTCGCTCTTGCTGTCGCGGCAAATGGCAGCGGCATCGGAAACCAAACGAAGATAAAACGCTTCCTTGCGGTTCAACGGTTCAAGAATGACCGTAGTCTTGCACTGAAGCGCATACTCGCCCAATTCGTGCAACTGCTCGCAAAGATAGTCGCGAGTGGCTTGGTTGTGAGGCATACATGGTTCCTGACGATTGAAGGCAGGCACCATGATGACACCAGTAGAACCCAGTTCGCCGGCAGCGGCCACAATCTCGCGCATGGTAGTATCGAACTCGGCCTTCACTGCCGGATCCTCAGCCAAGATAAAACCAGAAAAACCTGCACAAATAGCCGACACCTTGATGTTGCGGCCACTCAATGCCTTTTGTATCTCATCGACACGGCCAGCCAAGCCCTTACCTCCGGGTTCGAAACCGACAATGCCCATTTGCTCCATATAGTCGAACTTCTCATTGAGG
>JAUNNV010000040.1:0-15663 GCA_030531335.1 Bacteroidales bacterium | reverse complement strand
TGCCTGGTGCCGTTCCTTCCTGGAAGGAGATATTCAAGGCAACATCCAGTTTCTTAGATGCAGGAGCACACGACGACAAAGCGGCCAAAGGAGTGGTACCCAGCGAGAGCGTAGCTGCTCCCGCCATTGTACCCTGTAAGAAACTACGTCTGTTCATGACTTATTTCGCCTTTCCAGTAACCTTGACTACATATTCAGACATATCCATCTTGCCCATTTCCAAAACCTTTGGCATATAGTCGAGTGGTGATGCGCTGATAGTATCCCAAGTGACGGTTTCGCCTGTGTAAGCGGCCTCACGACCCATTACACCTGCCAAAGAAGACTCTGCCGTTACAGTAGCCTCTTCGTGAGCGGTACCCTTGCGGATGTGATTTACCCAATCCACATGTTCGAGCACGTATGGGTTGTGCTGCTGGAAGTTTGCCTTGGCGGCTTCCTCGTCGAACTTCCAGATGACATTGCCCTGCAAGTCCTTGATTTCGTGAGTGAAGCTGCTCCACGATCCCTTGGTGCCCTGAACAATCTCGCCCACTGCATTGCTACAACCGTCTATCTGACGGCACATGCTGTGCAGATGTACTCCATTGTCGAACTCAAAATCGACACTGAATTGGTCGTACTGGTCGCCAGTGATACGGCGATGACGTGCGCCACATGCCGTAGCCTTGACTGGAGTCTTTCCGATCATCCAAAGGAACACGTCGATGTTATGGACATGCTGCTCTACGATATGGTCGCCCGAAAGCCACTTCCAGTTCACCCAGTCGCGGATCATCCATTCCATGTCGCTCCAACCTGCCTGACGCTCCTTGTACCAAAGCATACCCTGGTTCCAATATACATTACCGCCCGTAATCTCACCGATATAACCTTGCTGAATCTTCTGGAAAGCCTCAACGTAGGGACGCTGGTGATGACGCTGCGTGCCAGTAACAACACTCAAGCCCTTGGTTTGAGCCTGCCGTGCCGTCTTGATCAACGAACGATACCCTACAGGATCGACTGCGATAGGTTTCTCCAAGAACGAGTGGACACCCTTTTCGGTGGCGTAGGCAAAATGAACCGGACGGAACACCGGGGGAGTAGCCACGATAACCATATCGACGCCAGAGTCGATAACCTGCTTATATGCATCGAATCCCACGAAGCAATTGGCTTCAGGAACTTCCTGCTGACGTTCCTTAATCAGTTTTTCACGAAGACTCTGCAAACGGTCTGCAAAGGTATCGCCCAATGCTGTCACCTTTATTCCGTTGGCAGCATCAAGCAAATTGATGATGGCTCCCGAGCCACGGCCACCACAACCAATGACTCCGACCTTCAGTTCACGACCATCCACAGCCTTGTCGGGCAGTTCTGGGATGTAGTACTCTCCCTCCTGTTTCAAAGGAGTATAAACAGGCCCCTTAGGACCACACGATGTTAAAAACGCAGGAGCAGCAACGCTTGCCAACCCCAATTTAGCGGTGTTCGATAAGAACTTACGTCTGTCAATTGATTTGTTTTCCATTGTTATAAATATTTGGGTATGAAAAAATGGTTGTTTTCTTCTCTCTATGTCTGGCACGTCAATTTGTCGCAATGCCTTCGGGTACTTCGCACACGATGCGGAAACCAATACCCTTGATGTCGGAATACCACCAGATGCTCTTCGGATTCTGTGGGTCGGTGCGCAACCACGCATCGTGATTGGTGTGTGCGCGAGCGGCGCTACGCAGATTGACGGCATCGTCGCTATACATGCCTCCACGGACTACATGCTCGGTGCCACTTTCCGGCCCTTGAGGATCCAAGGCTCCATCCTGGATGTTCGCGTATGCATTCTCGCCATACCAGTCCGAACAATACTCCATGACGTTGCCCAGCATGTTCTTCAGCCCGAATGGATTAGGTGCGACCTTCGATGGGTCTTGCGTGCGGTTGCGCGCATTGTTGGCATAAATCACGAAATGGTTGATGCCTGTGGTATCGACACCGAAGATGCCGTTCCAGAAACTATCGTTCGTAAAATCGCCAGGCTCTCCCTCAAAGAAATAAGGAGTGGTGGTGCCACCACGAGCCGCATACTCCCATTCAGCCTCGGTGGGCAGACGGTATTTCTTCCCGGTCTTCAACGACAGCCATTGGCAGAATGTCTGTGCCGCATAATGGGTCATCGTGATGGCCGGACGATCGCCCATGCCCCATCCCTGGTCGGGAGTGCCGAAAGGTGGCGTGGGGCCTGACACCGCATCCACGTCCTCACGGCTGTTGTTGGCATAAATCGTCTCGGGAGGTGTACGTCCCTCCGACATGGTTTCCGCATAGAATGCCCAGTACTGGTTCCAAGTGATTTCCACCTGACTCATGAAAAATGGCGAAACTGTCACGTTGTGTTTGGGATACTCATCGGCGTTGCTGTAGGCATCGCCCTGGTCGCTACCCATGGCAAAGGTGCCGCCCGGTATGGCCACCATGTCAACATGAACCGATGTGCCCGGAATCGTTTCCTTGAAATTCTGGAACGAGGTGACAGGAGCGGCCTCCGTATAAGTGGAGCTGCCAAGCGACGCGGCAAGAAGCCCTCCCAAAGCCGACCCCATGGAAGATGGCACGTCTGTCATGCGTGCATGTTGGTAGTTGGGATTGAAATGCCCCACGTTCAAGTGACAGCTGATGCATTGCAAGTCGTACTCCTTCTCCTTTTGCTCATAATACAAATGAGCCGCCACACCATCGTCGGATATGTCGGATGGGAAAAGATTGACGTGACAAGACTTACAAGACTCATTATAGACTATCTTCACCGCATGTTCCAATTCTCCCTTGCTGTCCCAATCAATATCCTCCTTGTTCTTCGTCAGATACGACCATACATCCTTCATTCCCATCTTGGCTTTTGCCGCGAAATGGTCGATTCCTCCCTCGGGTGGCAGGTGACAGGCCACGCACTCGGTCATCACGCCACTTCCATTGTTGTAGTGCATCGATTTTTTCCAACTGTCATCCGCTTCTGGATGGTAGTGACAGACCATACAACTCTCATTTGTGGAACTTTTGTGGTAATAATAGTTGCCTATGAGAACAGCCGATGCGCCCAACACGACTCCAGCCAAAGCCACCAATACGTTTTTATTGCATTTCCTTGCCATTTTCGCATGAATACATATTCGTGGTCAAAGATAGGGAAAAAAAAGAAGAAACTTGCTTTGCGCAAAGTTTTTTCTGTTTTTTTTTGCATAAAGTGCCAACAAAGATGATTTTGAATTATGAACCAAGGCGATTACGGATGAAAGCGGGTTCTCTTTAGGGTAAGTCCCTTGATACTTCTTCTATGAGTTTAGGGGGTGTTCTATCCCTTGCAGTGTGGCAGAACTTGATGCCGTGATGCACACGTTCACCATGTCGCCGATGTGGTGTGTGCCGCGATTGAATACTACCACCTTGTTTTGTGAGGTGCGTCCAAAAAACTGTTCGTGCGACCGTTTCGACACGCCCTCCACCAGCACTTCGAATTCCTTGCCCACATCGTTGGCGTTGCTTTGTGCCGAAAGTTCGTTTTGCAGGGCGATAAGTTCGTTGAGCCGACGGATTTTCACTGTTTCGGGGATGTCGTCGGGATAGTGCCGTGAGGCATACGTGCCAGGTCGTTCGGAATACTTGAACATGAATGCCGAATCGTATGCGCACTCACGCATGAGCGACAACGATAGTTGGTGGTCTTCTTCGGTCTCGGTGCAGTAGCCCGAAAAGATGTCGGTACTCAGTCCGCAATGGGGCACAATGCGGCGAATGGCAGCAACCCTATCCAAGTACCAGTCGCGGTCGTACTTTCGGTTCATGAGTTTCAGGATTCTGCTGCTTCCACTTTGCACCGGCAGGTGGATGTGCTTGCACACGTTGGGTTCTTGGGCAATGACGTGAAGAGTCTCGTCGCTCATGTCCTTGGGATGGCTGGTGGTGAACCTTACGCGCATGTGTGGGACAGCACGGGCCACTTCGCGCAGCAACGTGGGGAAATCGGTTTTCCTTCCATCGGATTCAAAGCAATATGAATTGACATTTTGCCCCAGCAACACGACCTCCTTGTAGCCATGATCCGACAAATCGTTTACCTCGTTCAGGATACTCTCTACGTCCCGGCTCCGTTCGCGGCCTCTGGTGTAGGGCACAATGCAATAATGACAGAAATTGTTGCAGCCGCGCATGATGCTTACGTAACCTGAAATGTGGTTGCCGCAGATGCGCGACGGAATGATGTCGCGATAGGTCTCGGTTGTCGATAGTTCCACGTTGATGGCCTTCTCTCCGGCTTCGACACTCGCCATCAATTCAGGTAGGGACAGATAGGCGTCCGGACCACACACCACATCAACGTGGTGCACGTCGATGAGTTCTTGCCTTACACGCTCGGCCATGCATCCAAGCACACCGACAATAAGCTTGGGGTGTTTGTGCCTCTTTATTGAATGAAGGAATTCCAACCGTCCGATGATTTTCTGTTCGGCGTTGTCACGGACAGAGCATGTGTTGAGAAATACGGCATCGGCTTCATCCAACGTATTACAAGTCTCATAATCGGCCATCCGCATGATTGATGCCACCATCTCACTGTCTGCCACATTCATTTGGCATCCGTATGTTTCAATATATAGTTTCTTAGCCATGTTGAGAAAGAAATTCTTTGCAAAGATACAAAGTTTTCGGCAGAAATTGCTAACTTTGCGCCCACAAAACAGTGGAGAGATTTGAGTAGCTTGCAACCACGAGAAAAAAATGCTAAAAACACATAAATCCTTGGTCTTTCCCTTACTCTCTCGAACCCTGTTTTATATGTTTTTTGTTGTGTATTATTATGTTTTATTTGTGAAAAATGGGGTATTTGTTTACATCTGAATCGGTATCGGAAGGTCATCCTGACAAGGTAGCAGACCAAATATCCGATGCGGTACTTGACAAGTTATTGGCCTACGATGTCAATTCGAAAGTGGCATGTGAGACATTGGTGACTACCGGCCAAGTTGTCATGGCTGGTGAGGTAAAATCGGACGCATACATCGACCTGCAGCGTGTCGCTCGCGAAGTAATCAAACGGATAGGCTACACGAAAAGCGAATACATGTTCGATGGCGATTCGTGTGGCGTGCTGTGTGCCATTCATGAGCAGAGTCCTGACATCAATCGGGGTGTGGAGCGCGAAGACCCCATGAACCAAGGTGCAGGCGACCAAGGAATGATGTTTGGCTATGCGACCAACGAAACGGAGAACTACATGCCTTTGTCGCTCGACTTGGCCAATCGCCTGTTGGTGTCGCTGGCCGCAATCCGCAAGGAAGGGAAGGAGATGACGTATCTTCGTCCTGACTCCAAGAGTCAGGTCACGATTGAGTACGACGACAGTGGGCATCCTGTGCGTATAGATACGATTGTGATTTCTACCCAGCATGACGAGTTCGACACGGATGAGCGAATGCTGAGCCAGATCAGGAAGGATGTGATAGAAATCCTTATACCTCGGGTGAAACGTGAGATTAAGGATGAGGCTATTTTGAGATTGTTCAACGACGACATCACCTACCATGTCAACCCTACAGGGAAGTTCGTGATTGGCGGCCCTCATGGCGACACGGGGTTGACAGGTCGGAAAATCATTGTCGATACCTATGGTGGGAAGGGTGCACACGGTGGTGGTGCTTTTTCGGGCAAAGACCCTTCGAAGGTTGATCGTAGCGCGGCATACGCAGCACGTCATATTGCAAAAAACATGGTGGCGGCAGGAGTAGCGGATGAAATGCTCGTGCAGATCAGTTATGCCATCGGAGTGGCCGAACCTGTCAGCATATACGTCAACACCTACGGTCGCAATCATGTGGCAATGAGCGACGGTGAGATTGCAAGGAAAATCGCTTCGTTGTTCGACCTTCGACCGAAGGCAATCGAAGACCGCTTGAAGCTCCGCAATCCCATCTATGAGGAAACAGCGGCATACGGCCACATGGGGCGCACTTGCCAATGGGTGACCAAATCGTTTGAAAGTCTTTATAATGGCAGCAAGACAGTCCGTGTGGAACTCTTCACGTGGGAGAAACTGGACTATGTGGATCGTATAAGACAAGTATTCGGCATATAGGATGTTGATAGGGCGCAGCTACTCTTTTTGGTCGGAACCTGTGACGGCGTGCATTCTTTTTGTTTGCCTCATAGTAATTTCCATTGAACTGTCGGGCAAACATCCCTTATGGCGGCCATACGATGCCCATGAGGCCGATGTGCGGCTTGAAGACAAGATTCGTATGGCTTTAGTCTCGGTCGTTGTGGCCCTGTCGCTTGGATTGATAGCCAATGGTGCCGTCTCGGGTCGGTTCGACCTACCTGTGGTGGAATGGACCCACTGGCAGACTATCAAGATTGTATCCTTTGTCTTGTTTCTTATGCTCGTGCAGACAACGCTCTATAAGGCCGTAAACTTCTCATTCTTTTCAAAGGAGCAGTGTGTCGAATGGGAGAACATATATTTGAACGTGAATCGCCTCACAGGATACTGTTTGTTCATGCTGTATCTCGTCTTTGTCTATTTAAATGTTTCCACCACAATAAGCATCGTAGCCACTGCTTTATGTCTCGTATTGGCGAAGATAGTGTTGCTTTTTTATGCGTTCCGCATCTTTTTAAGTAAAACACAAGGCATTTTGCATTTAATTGTGTATTTTTGTGCCCTCGAAATTGTACCGCTTGTCTATTTGTGGTATGGAGTCGTTTCTATAAAAGATAATTATTTACTAAACAGTATGATTTGATGATTAAAAAAGTTCTTGTTTCTCAGCCGAAGCCTGCGTCGGATAAGTCGCCTTATTATGACATTGCAGCGAAGTATGGGGTGGATATAGTCTTCCGGCCGTTCATTAAGGTCGAGGATTTACCCATGAAGGACTTTCGACAGCAAAAAGTAAATATCCCCGACTATACCGCCGTTGTGTTTACTTCGCGTCATGCCATTGATCATTTTTTTCGTATCTGCAAGGAAATACGTTATACGGTGCCCGAGACGATGCGTTATTTCTGCTCTTCGGAAACTGTCGCGTTGTACATCCAGAAGTATGTGCAGTATCGTAAGCGCAAGATTCATTTTGGAGCAAACAACAAATTGGCTGATTTGATACCCACGTTCACAAAGCATCAGACCGAGAATTTCCTTGTGCCGACAAGCAATGTGCGTAGTTCTGACGATGTGAAGGATTTGCTCGACAGTCTGGGTGTGAAGCACACGGAGTGTGTGATGTACCAAACTGTAAGCAACAAGTTCACACCCGATGAACCTTTCGATTACGACATGATGCTCTTCTTTAGTCCTGCCGGCATCTCGTCGTTGCTTGAGAACTTCCCCGATTTCGAGCAGGGTGAACGTTGCATCGGTTGTTTCGGTCGTGCCACAGCCAAGGCTGTCAAGGATGCAGGGTTGCGTTTAGACCTGGAGGCACCCACTGCACAGGCAGCTTCCATCACGGCTGCGCTTGAGGATTTCATCAGGCAACGAAACCTGTAACCGTCTTGGACTCGCGGCAAAACAACAAGTTGTCGAAGGCCGAGCGACTGTGCAGTAAGAAACTCATCAATACGTTGTTCGGTAGCGGTAACCATTCATTCCCCATATACCCCTTGAGGGTTGTCTATGCTTGGGTCGATGCCGAAAAGGCATCTGCCCAATGTTCGTTTATGGTGAGTGTGTCCAAGAAAAGGTTCAAGCACGCCGTGGATCGCAACCGGGTGAAGCGTCAGGTGCGCGAATCGTATCGCGAGCACAAACACCTACTTCAGGAACTCTCCTTGCCTACCAATCGGAAACTCATTATGGTATTTATATGGCTTGACACCCGTCATCGGGAAAGCAAGACCGTGAATGGCATTGTGAAGAAATTGCTTTTGCATATTGTCGAACACCCATGTTGCGAAGGTTGCTGACACTCCTCTTGCTCCTGCCGATTTATTGTTATCAGCGTTGCATCTCGCCTTTCACTCCTCCGTCGTGTCGGTTTGTACCCACCTGCTCACAATATGCCGTTGAAGCCCTGAAAAAGCATGGCCCGTTGAAAGGACTCTACTTGGCTGTGCGCCGCATCCTGCGTTGTCATCCTTGGGGTGGAAGCGGCTATGACCCTGTTCCATGAAATGTTACGACCTCCATACGCATCGCGCAAATCCTGATTTCCCATCGGTTGGGTTACATCCTTGGCACCTCACGGAGCAACATCTTGCAGCCTGCCTGTTGCAATTGGAGCGTGAAGCGTCGCGACCGGAAATCATGGCAATAGGCGAGGCCGGATTGGACAGGCTCTGCGGCACTCCCTTCCCGTTGCAGTTGCAGGCCTTTCGTCGTGTCATTCGTATAGCCGATGATGTGGGCAAGCCGCTTGTGATTCACTGTGTGAAGAGTGTGGGAGAATTGCTTGCCTTGAAAAAGGAATATTCTCCCCGGAACACTTGGATTCTTCACGGTTTTCGAGGTAAGCCCGAAACAGCCGTCCAACTTCAGCATAGTGGCATCAGTTTGTCGTTTGGAGAAAAATTCAATGTGAGGGCGTTGCAAGCTACGTCGCCCGATCGATTGTTTGTCGAAACCGACGAGAGCAGTCTAACTATTGAGGACATTTATGGTCGTGTGGCTGTTGCGCTGCACGTCAGTCGTGAGGTCCTGTGTCGGCAAGTTCACCAAAACATTGTCAAGGCGTTTGGGCATCTGCCCAACCTAAACGTATAATCCGAAAAAAGAGCTCAGATTTCTTTTTCTTGTCGCATGGTTTCATTATCTTTGCCCAAACGTTTAATTGAAAATCAACATGAAAAAGCGAATCTCCCTATTATTTATCGTCGCCTGTCTGTGCTTGGTATGTGCGGCCAATGTGAAGCCTTTTGTCCATCCAGGCATGGCACAAAGCATGGATGACCTGAATGCAATGCGTGATTGGGTGTTGCAAGGAAAGGCTCCCTGGAAACAAGCATACGACAATCTGCTTGGCAACACCAAGCTCGATGGCGTTGCAAAAGGATTTTGTGAAGTGTTTCGTGGCCCATACGGTGCAAATAGCGTAGGAGCCAGCGAGTTCTCGCGCGATGGTCAGCTTGCGTACAATCTGGCCATGCTGTGGTTTATCACCAAGGAACAGAAATATGCCGACAAGGCCATCGAGATCCTGAATGCCTGGAGCTACAAGTTGCGCGGAATGGATGGCAACGATGCCAAGCTTATTATCGGCCTGAGTGGCTATCTCTACATGAATGCTGCCGAGATTCTCCGCCATACGGGAGCCGGATGGCAACAAAAGGACATCGACCAGTTTACGCTGATGACCCTCAGTGTGTTCTATCGGGCCATCGAGGATTTCTTTATGGAATCGAACGGCAATTGGGATGCCTCGATGATTAGTACGATGCTGTGCATCGGCATCTTCACCGACCGTCGCGACATTTTCGACCGTGCCGTCAACCGTTTCATGCGGGGCGAGCGCAACGGAGGAATCACCAAGTACGTATTCCCCACCGGGCAGTGTCAGGAAACGGTTCGCGACTGGGGACACATCCAGTTGGGACTGGGTGAGATGATTCGTGCCGCCCAGACAGCCCAGACCCAGGGTCTCGACCTTTTTGCCGTAGCCGACGACCGCATTGCCCGCGGTTGCGAGTATATGGCAAAGTATCTGTTGACGGGTGAGATCGAACTTTTCGGACTTCGTTCAGACCGCGCCAACACAGGGCGTCAGGATAAGTTTGAGCCGCTGTATCTTCACTACAAGTATCAGAAGGGAATCCGTCTGCCATACGTGGAGCGTCTTATTCTGGAGAACACCCGCGACAAGTCGTCTTCACACTTGTTGGGAGCCTGTAGGGCCAACATGTCAGGGCGGCCTCAGCTGGGACAACTCCCCGACATCATGTGCTTGAGTCCTGTTGTGGTGGGTGCTTCGCCGAAAGTGCAGACCGAACTTCCACAGCATTACTGCCTCGTGAAGCCGGGACAATCCGTCCAGGAGGCTATCGACCAGTGCAAGGGAACCGACAAGTGGGTGGTGCTCGACGAGGGTGTGCACACACTGAAAGCCACGTTGAAGCTTTACAGCCACCTGAAGATCATGGGTAAGGGTCGCGCCTCCGTGCTTCATGCTGCCCTGGGGGTGTCGCCGACCATCACCACGGGCGAGGACGCGCTTACCGATGTGGAATTCCGTAATTTCATGATAGAGGGCGACAAGACCATCGACCAAGGCACCGACCCCAACGAGAAGCGTCGCGAGCGTTCCTACATGCGTGGCGTGCCTGTGCGCGAAGGCATCGTAATCTGTTCCGACGACAACCTGACCAACGACATCCGTTTCGAGAACATGACCATCACACGCTTCACCGAAAGCGGGGTGCGCATTGTTGGTGCCAAGAACCTGAGGTTCAATCGTTGCGACTTCGCCGACAACGGTGGCAAGGTCATTCCCGGCCAAGGCTTCCACCACAACATCCTGTTGTCGTATGTCGATGGTGCAAAGGTAGGCGAATGTCGTTTGGTCGAGTCGCTGTATGGCTGCGGCATACACATTACGTTCTCATCGGACATTGAGGTGACCGACAGCGAGCTCTCGCGCAATGGCAGACACGGCATCTATATGGCCGAAAGCAAAGGCATACAGGTGAAGGGGTGTCGCATCGAGGGCAACGACCGCGAGGGCATCATGCGGGCGGTGATGGTTCACAAGAACCAAGACGTGAAATTAGAGAGCAACATCGTGCAGAACAACGGCAACGAGATGCTCATGGCGCTCACCTTCGACGATGGCCCCAATATGGTTACCACTCCCGAGGTGCTCGATGTCCTCGAACAGTACGGTGCGAAGGCATCCTTCTTTGTGTTGGGAAAGAACATCAACAACGAGACGGCTGTGGCCATGAAGCGTGCGCACGACATGGGGTGCAGCATCGAGAACCATTCGTGGACGCACTATCACATGAACACCCTCACACCCGAGCAGGTGCGCGACGAGGTGGAGCGCACGTCGGCAATCATCAAGAACTACATAGGCGAGGCTCCGCACTGCTTCCGTCCGCCTTATCTGGATGTCAACGACTCCATGTTTCAGGTCATCGACCTTCCTTTCATCGGTGCCGGCTCAAGTGGTGATTCGCGCAAGGAGAACGATCGCGACAAGCGCATCGGCAACATCATGCAGCGGTGTACCGATGGAAGCATTGTCGGGATGCACGACTTTGCCGGCAACCACGAGACGGTCGAAGCGTTGAAGATACTTATCCCACGGCTCCTTTCCATGGGTTACAAACTTGTAACCGTTCCCGAACTGTTTGCCCGGAAGGGAGTCGTGCCGGAAGCCCATTGCGGCGTTCTCTATGGCAATACGGCCGATTGACCATTGTTGCAGTGTCACCGATGAAATTCCTATTGGTTGTATTGGCTGTGGCTTGTGTGGCGGTGGTTGCTGCCACACACTTGTGTTACCTGTTCACGTGGCTGCTCGGCAAGGTCGGCCGTTTTGCCTGTCATTACCGTCCTTTCCTGCTCTCCATGTTTGCCTTGCTTGGAGCGCTGCTGGCAGCGTTTCTGTATGGGCACTATGTGGGACCATACGATGTGCACACAAGGCAAGTCGATTTGCGCTTTCGGTCTATTCCTTCGGCTTTCGATGGCTATCGCATTGTCCACATTTCCGATTTGCACCTTGCTGGTTGGATTGGGCATGAGGATAAGCTTGCCGATGCTGTCGGCCAGATCAATCGACTTCGACCCGACTTGATTTGCTTTACGGGCGATCTTGTTTCCGCCGGCTATGAGGAGTTTCACACCACCTTGCCTGTACTGCGGCGTTTGAAGGCGCCGGACGGTGTAGTCGCGGTGTTTGGCAATCACGATTACTCCTATTATCGGCGGGATTTCACCGACGAGCAGCGCGAACGCCACGTGGAGGAACTCATTCGCATGGAACGTTCCGAACTTCGTTGGCATTTGCTGCTCAACCAGTCGCACATCGTTCGTCGTGGCGCCGACAGCATCGCCGTTATCGGCTCCGAGAACCAAAGTTGTGGTGTGCACCATGTCATTCAGAAAGGCAACCTGCCGCTTGCCATGCAAGGCACCGACGGCATGTTTCGCATTCTGCTTACCCACGACCCCACGCATTGGCGCGACTCCGTGTTGCATCGCACCGACATACCGCTCACCCTTTCGGGACATACCCATGCCATGCAGTTCAGCATGTTCGGATGGACACCTGCCAGCTTGATTTATCGCGAGAGTGCTGGGCATTACCAGGAAGAAGGGCAGCAACTCTACGTCAATGTGGGCTTGGGTAGTGTGGTGCCGCTTCGCATCGGGGCATATCCTGAAATCACATTGCTTACACTACACCAGCAGTAATGCTGCATCATTTCCCGTTGGCATGATACGTTTTGTCAATCTCCTCGCCTTTGTCGTTACTTTTGTTTCGGGCTTGTCGTTTTTCCTTACGCGCGAGAGCAAGTACAAGTCGGTTTCGTGTCGTGAGTTTGCAGCGATCATCCGTCGGCCCGACATGCAATTGCTCGACTGTCGTACGGATTCCGAGTATGTGGCCGGTCACATCGCCGGCAGCATCCTCATCGATGTGAGACAGCCCGATTTCGTCGAACGGGTCGATAGCCTGTTGTGTGTCGAACATCCCGTTGCCGTGTATTGCCGGGGTGGTGTGCGTAGCCGTAGGGCAGCCGACACCCTCACGCAGAAAGGTTTCGTAGTGTTCAATCTCGACAAAGGCATTGAACGTTGGATAGAGGAAGGACGCGAAATCGTCACCGATTAGTACCTCCCTCTCTTACCATTGGCTCACAAGCCAAATACTTTCGAGGCGCGTTTCATGTTTTCTATGATGCTCACTTCAAATGGGCAGCGCAACTCGCAGCGGGCACACTCGCTACAGTCCGATGCGTGGTGTGGCAACAGTTTGTAGTGTTCGCGAACGGTTTCGGGTACCTCGTTTTGTGCGAGTGCCAGGTTGAGGTATTTGTTTACCTCCGCAATGGGTATTTCTTCCGGGCAAGGTTCACAGTGTGTACAGTACATGCAACGTCCTTTCCAGTCGGCCGCAGTGACACCGCTCAGCACCGCCATGAAGTCCTTCTCGCTGCTTGTAGCCTCGCACCAGTGCAAGGCTGCCTGCATTTCCGCCACGTTTTGCGCACCACACATCACGGCGGCCACGGCTGGGCGTGTAGCCGCATATTCTATGCACTGCACTGGGGTGAAAGCCCGGCCAAAGGGCGAGTCGCCATTGTTCAGCAGATTGCCTCCTCCGAAAGCCTTCATCACTGTTATGGCTATGCCTTTGCTGGCGCAGTATTCGTAAAGTTGCTCGCGTTCGGGTGTCATTCGGATGATTTTCCCATCGGCAACCTGCAAGTCGTAGCCAGGGTTCACGGAGAACATGATGACCTCCACCACACCGCTTTTAGCCGCTTTCATCGCTATTTGGGGGCTGTGTGTGCTGATGCCCACATGCCTTATCCTCCCAGTCCGCTTATATTCCATCACCAATTTCAGGAAATCGCCTGCAAGGATTTCCTCGAAGTCGTCCTCTTCGTCCACGTAGTGAATCATGCCGATGTCGATGTAATCGGTTTGCAGCCGCTGCAGCAGGTCGTCGAAGGCGGTCACGGTCGTGCCGATGCTGCGTGTGCGCAGGTATTGCCCGTCCTCCCATGCGGCTCCCAAGTGTCCTTGGACAATCATTTCCCCGCGCCGTCCTTTCAGTGCGTAGCCGATGTTCGAGCGTAGTGTGGGGTTCGAGGCGTAAAGGTCGAGGAAGTTTATGCCATGGCTCATGGCAAAGTCGAATTCCGCTTTCACTTGTCGCTCGGTTTTCTTGTTGAATCCTTCGCAACCTAAGGCTATCACGCTCACCTCCAAGCCGGTTTTCCCCAACTTGCGATATACCATCTTTCCCTTTCGGTTTTCCTGTGTGGCATGGCCGTAAACCTTGGTCGGCACATTGAGCAGAGCCAGTCCACCGGCCGAAACCAGCGACTTGCGCAGGAAGTCGCGGCGGTCTATTTTTCGTACTTCCATTTCCGTATGCGGTTTAGCATGATACATAGCGCGGGGTCCACCACCGTTCCGTGGTCGCATCCATCCAGTTCGTACAGTTGGGTCACGGTGTTTCCTTGGTTTTTCAGTACCGAATACAGCAAGGCGTTCTCCTCCAGTCGGTCGGCCATCTCAAGGTCGCGGTTGCCGGTTATCAGGAATATGGGGGCCGTGTCCTTACGGGCGTGCCACACCGGTGCGTATTCGTCGATTACGGGTATGCCCTTGCGAAGTTGGCGTTCCGCACGGATGGTAAAGTGGGTCACAGTCTGTCCGCTGATGGGGAAGTAGGCGGTCAGTTGGTCGGCGTCCAGACCGTGTTGGGCGAGGTAGTGCTTGTCGAGAGCCAGAATGAGCGACAGATAGCCGCCGGCCGAGTGTCCCGACACAAACAGTTTGCGCTTGTTGCCGCCAAATGCCTCAATGTGGTCATAGACCCACGCCAGGGCCTCGGCGGCATCCTCTATGTAGGCGGGGTGCGTGGCCTTGGGGCTCAGTCGGTAGTTCACCGCCACCACCGCCACGCCTTGTTCCTGCAGCAACGTAGGTATGGATTTGTTTCCTCCTGTCAGACCTCCACCATGAAACCACACGATGGTGGGAAAGTCCGTCGCTCCCTGGGGGTAATACATGTCCAGCTTGCAGCGTTCCTTCCGATAGGCGTCGGTTTCGTTCGTACTGATGTAGGCAATGTCGCTCTTTGTCTCGTAGGTGGTTTGTGCAAACAACACGGTGGGCACAGTGCCCATTGTGCAGACGAAAATCAGGCAAGACAGCGTTTTAATCTTTTTCATTGGCATGAATGTGTTTGTTATGGATGCAAAAATAGCAAATTGAATTGTGTCGTGAAAGCTTTCGTCATGGAAAATTCAATGTCATCTGTGGCGTTGCCTTACAATTGCAACCTTTTGCTCCTTGACGGCTCTTGCTCTTCGCCCACCAACAATCATTAAACATAGCAGGGCTTCCACGCGCCCTAAGGTGCGCCGAAGCCCTGTCGGCCTATTGGTGTTGCGTTTGTTCCCGGGTGCTGTCCTCGGTCGTGCAATGACATGCACCCTTCAATTACATCGCAAATGGAGAGCCACCGTTGGCCGAACGACACGTAACAACTCGCTCTCCTCCCACCCTTCTATTTTTTTTCGACCCACCTCGCGGGTCGATTTGTATTTTCAAATAAATTGAATGAATCGAATGAATTGAATCCCGGGGGTTATTCTTTCACCGGGCGGACACTTTGACCGCCGTAGCGGTTGGAGTCGACCACGCGGTGTATGCCGTTGGCGGAGTTCAGGTAGTACGCGCGGGAGGAGTTCGTATAGAGCGAAGACGACCAGTAGAAGCCGTACTCACCCACGCTGTAGAGCGAAGTAGCTTCGTAATAGCCCGCGGCTGGCAGGAAGATGCTATTGCCGTAATCGTCCGTCACCTTGTAGCCGTTGTGGTCTCCCTCCGTAGTCCATTCCCAGGCGCAATCATTCATCAGTGCATTGAACTCCTGCTGCGTGGGCATGCGCCAGCTGCCGCCCCTATTCTGACGGGCAGCGTCATATTCCGGTTTCAAGATTTTGTTC
>JAUNNV010000170.1 GCA_030531335.1 Bacteroidales bacterium | reverse complement strand
TGATGGTTGCCGGTTGATGGTTGTATAGGGCGTGTCTTCCGATTTTGTGTCGGTTTCCCTTTTCAGCACATTCTTCACCTTCGAAGGCAGGCGAAACAAGCCCGAGAGGAACGCAAGCATCCGCTTGTGCATGACAAACAACAAAAACATGACCATGCTGATCAGCAACGACATGAAAAGCCCCGTTTCGCCTATCTGGCTCACAATCCAACGCGACACGTTCATGCCGTGATAACCTCCCAAATAAAAAAAACACGTGTCGGCGAAGATGGACTGGAAAAAGAAGTGCATGGCGATGCTACACCACACCAACAAACACACACACACCAAGAACCACTTCCACAATACCACACGACACACTTTGATAAGCTTCAACGCCGCCACACCAACAAACAACACGATGAAGAATGCCGCCACGCCGAAACAGTCGTTGATGAGATAGCTCGACACTCGTGCGCCGATTGCCCCCATACTGTTGGCGATGCCGTTGTCGGTTTTTGCCAATCCACTTGCATCCGCGCTTTCCAATATGCTTTGGTCGGCCGCGCCGTCCGAAAAATACGAAAGGAAAGCAAGTCCCATGAATATGGCCACTCCTGACAATACAAGCCCAATAATGGTGTGCCAAGTCCCATCGTCCCAATACTCCTTCAACTGCTTTTTGATGGAAGCATATACAAGTGCGTCCTCATCCAATTGTCGTTTGCTCTGTGTCATGAAATATTCACGTTGTCCTCGCCTCGGTATAGTCCAAGCAAGCTTGGACTATGCCGAGGCTCGTCGAAAAATCAAATAATTGACAAAGTTACATGTTTTTTCGGAAACAATCCTACTTTTTTGCTAACTTTGCAGTCAAAACGGACAAAAAACATGGAAACTTCGAGTCAAGCCATCTTCGATAAGAACACGATAGAGTTTGTCACCGTAGCAGCCGAATATTGTGGGTTCATACAGCGTGCCAGGCAAACCGAACGTACTGCCTTTGTAGGAACCTTGCTCAAACTCTTGCCCTTGCTCTATTTGAAAGCCTCCATGCTTCCTGAATGTCAGGAACTTGGAACGGAAGAACTGCCTATCAGCGTCGGCGAGGCCGACTATGAGTCCGTGCGTTCCACTATGGCTTCCATCATGTGTGAGCAAGACGATTATTTAGAGGTATTCACCCCCGACATGGCCTACAGCGATGCTCCCATCCTGAAGAGCATATCAGAAGACGTGGCCGACATCTATCAGGCACTGCAGGACTTTATCGCGGCCTTTCAGTCGGGTCTCAACCAAACCATGAACGATGCGCTTTTCGACTGCAAGGAACAATTTGCGCACAACTGGGGACAGACATTGCTGAACACCTTGCGCGCACTTCATAATGCTTTCTATGCCGATGAAACAAATCAAGAATAAGCTGACCAACGATGAAATAGACCGAATGCCTATCGCCACATTCATGGGCAACATATACGTGATTTCCACCGAGGAAGAAGCCCAAAAGGCTACGGCCTATCTTGGCGAACAAGGCATTGTGGGCATCGACACCGAGACACGCCCCAACTTCCATCCAGGAGGCATGAATCCCGTGGCGTTGCTTCAGGTGGCCACGGCCGACATTTGTTTCCTCTTCCGCCTCAACCAGTTGGGGTTGCCTCCCTGCGTGTTGCGGTTTCTGGAGAGCCCTGTCGTCAAGGTGGGCTTGTCGCTCCGCGACGACCTGACACAGTTGCGCCGTCGCCATGACCTCGACACGCGACACGCCAATTGGGTGGATTTGCAGACGCTTGCACCCCGATATGGCATTCACGAACTGGGACTCAAGAAGATTTACGCCATACTCTTCTCCGAAAAAATATCCAAGCGACAGCAGCTTACCAATTGGGAGGCCCCGACCCTTACGGAAGCACAGCAACGCTATGCCGCCACCGATGCGTGGGCATGTCTGCGCATCTATGAGACCCTCGACAAGTTCATCCCCGACCAATACACCATAACACTTTATGAACAAGATAATTCTGAAGCGTAACAAAGAAGAGTCGATTCTCCGTTTCCATCCTTGGGTGTTTTCCGGAGCCATCCACCACATCGAAGGTTCGCCTACCGAGGGCGACGTAGTGGATGTCCATACGGCAGATAATACATTCATCGCCCGTGGGCATTATCAGATAGGCAGCATCGCCGTGCGTATTCTTTCGTTCGCTCCCGACGAGATAGACGCCGCCTTCTTCCATGCCAAGCTCACGGAAGCGATTAATTTCAGGAAGGCCCTTGGCCTCGCCGAACGATCGGACAACAACACCTACCGCCTCGTACATGGTGAGGGTGACAATCTTCCCGGCCTCGTCATCGACATCTATGGCCGAACGGCTGTCATGCAGGCACACTCCGTCGGGATGCACCGTTGCCGCCAACTAATTGCCAACGCACTTGTGGATGTGATGCACGGAGTCATCGACAACGTGTATTACAAGAGCGAGACCACCTTGCCCTTCAAGGCCAATCTGCAACAGGCCGACGGTTTCATCGTTGGAGGCAGCACCGACAACCTCGCCGTCGAGTACGGTCTGAGGTTCCATGTCGATTGGCTCAAGGGGCAGAAGACAGGCTTCTTTGTCGATCAGCGCGAGAATCGCCGTCTGCTCGAACAGTATTCGCAGGGACGCTCGGTGCTCAACATGTTCTGCTACACCGGCGGTTTCTCCATTTATGCCATGCGTGGCGGAGCCCGTTTGGTCCACTCTGTCGATAGCTCGGCCAAAGCCATCGAACTGACCAACCAAAACGTGGAGCTCAACTTCCCCGGTGACACACGCCACGAGGCTTTTGCCGACGACGCCTTCAAGTATCTCGACCGCATGGGTCACCAGTACGACTTGATTATTCTCGACCCACCCGCCTTCGCCAAGCATCGCGACGCCATTCACAACGCCATGCGGGGCTACATCAAGATCAACGCCAAGGCCTTCGAGAAGATCCGCCCAGGCGGACTGCTCTTTACGTTCAGCTGCTCGCAGGCCATCGACAAGTACAATTTCCGCAACGCCGTATTTACGGCAGCCGCACAGAGCAAGCGCAACGTGCGCATCCTGCACCAGCTCACGCAGCCAGCCGACCACCCCATCAACATCTATCACCCCGAAGGGGAATACTTGAAAGGGTTGGTGCTCTACGTTGGATAGATAGTAAATGGGTAAATAGCGTTAACAAAATGCATATTCCCGGATGAAAGCCATTGCCGAACCACAAGAAAGCAGTAATTTCGCACCGTGTTTTTCATGGTATTAGATTTAGAAGCTGTTTTGAAATGTTCGATTAAAAATTTCATGAAAGATTTTCGAGATGAAAATTTGCTTATTTGAAGGAGCAATGGGGCTCCATTGTGACTGAAAAGAAACGAACTTTTCAGCCGAAAAGATTTCATAAAAGATTAATTGGAACATTTCAAAACAGCTTCTTAAGGTTTGAAAAGATTGGGAGTCTGTGAAGATTCCCATCTTTGTTTTCGGGAGTCGATGAACTTCTGTCAGGAATAAAAGCATCAGGTAGCAAGGCGATGCCGGAGCCGGACAGTTTTCATTTACTGCCCAGTACTTCCAAAACGAGAGGCCAGTAAAAAAAAATTAGAGGCCTGTCATTTTTTTTTAGTGCCCAGTAAATCCTCCACAAGTGGGCGGTAAATATTGTCGTGTTTTTGCTTTTGTTTCCAGAATTTTTTCA
>JAUNNV010000169.1 GCA_030531335.1 Bacteroidales bacterium | reverse complement strand
GGTAAGAAATCGCTCACTGAGCTTGATGATTTGCTCGAGAGTCTGAATCTTTCGTTTGGAACAGATATTTCAAAGTATAAACTTGATAAAGATTAATCAAACCAATGAGACATAACAAGAAACTCAATCATCTGAGTCGTACTGCATCCCACAGAGAGTCTATGATGGCCAACATGGCCTGCTCCCTGATCAAGCACAAAAGAATCACTACGACTCTCCCCAAGGCAAAGGCACTGAAGAAGTATGTCGAGCCCCTCATCACCAAGGCCAAGAACGATACCACTAATAGCCGTCGTGTCGTTTTCAGCTATCTCAAGGACAAGCACGCCGTCAGCGAGCTGTTCGGTGAAGTCATCAACAAGGTTGGCGACCGTCCCGGTGGCTATACCCGCATCATCAAGCTTGGCACCCGTCAGGATGATGCTGCTCCTATTTGCTTCATTGAGCTCGTCGACTTCGATGAGAACATGGCTAAGACCGTGAAGAAGGCTACTCGCACACGTCGTTCAAAGAAGGCTGCTCCCAAGGCCGAAGCTCCTGCTGAAGCTGCCGCCGTTGCCGAAACTCCTGCAGAGTAATAATAGCCAAAAATACTGTAATGAAACAGGCACGCAGCGATGCGCGCCTGTTTCTGTTTAAAATATTTGGTATTTAGATTGTCTCATCCTATCTTTGCAAAGAAATTGAACATCTTATGAATCATCGCATGTTATTGGGCGGGCTGTGCCTGCTGACACTCATGGGTTGCAAGGACTCACGTAGCTTTGATATTGACAAGACTGTCCTGGCAGACAAGATACGTGGAGCCTGGGCTGGTCAGGCCATTGGTTGCACGTATGGTGGACCTACGGAGTTCCGATATCAGGGCACTGTTATCGCCGACAGTATCAACATCGAGTGGACTGATGGCCAGATGGAGTGGTATTACAATAATTCTCCTGGTTTGTACGATGATCTATACATGGATTTGACTTTCGTTGATGTCATCCATAGAGAAGGGCTTGATGCTCCCGTAGAGTCTTTTGCCAAGGCGTATGCGGATGCTGGATATCCTTTGTGGCATGCCAACCAGGCTGGAAGGTATAACATCCATCGTGGCATCATGCCCCCTGCCAGCGGCTATTGGTTGAATAATCCGCATGCCGATGACATCGACTACCAGATTGAGGCAGACTATGCGGGTATCATGTGTCCAGGAATGCCGAATACAGCCTCTGATATTTCGGACAAGATAGGCCATATCATGAACTATGGCGACGGATGGTACGGCGGCGTGTTTGTAGGCGCCATGTATGCGGAGGCATTCCGTCATACCGATGTGCGGACCGTCGTCGATGAAGCCCTTCGCACCATACCTGAGCAGAGCCGTTTCTTCCAGTGCATGAAAGATGTGATAACATGGCACGACCAATATCCATCTGACTGGCACCGCACATGGCAGTTGGTGGAGGAGAAGTGGGCTGATGAGATGGGCTGCCCAGATGGCGTTAAGTCGCCGTTTGATATTGATGCTCTCATCAACAGTGCCTATATCATCATCGGCTTGCTTTATGGCGAGGGCGATTTCAGTCGCACACTCGAAATCTCCACCCGTTGCGGTCAGGACAGTGATTGCAATCCTGCTTCGGCTGGAGGCATCTTGGGCTGTATGTTGGGCTATGAGAATATTCCAGCCGAATGGACGAAGAACCTGAAGGCTGTTGAAGAGCGTGATTTCGCCTACACCACCATTTCATTGAGTGAAGCATGCCAATACAGCATGGAGGCCGCCGAAAAGCTCATACTTGCAAATGGTGGACGTGATCTGGGCAAGGCTTATCGCGTCAAAGGTGAGAAACCATTGCCTGTACGTCTCGAACAGTCTTTTGAGGGTTTGAAGGTTATTGAAGTGAGAGGTGGCCAGCCTATTTCCGACATCTGTGAGGAGACATTTACAGGATGTGGCATAGTCGTGAGCGGTTATGTGTCGAATGCTCCGGCCGATTATGTCGCAGAAGTGGTGGTGACGGTAGATGGCGTGGTCAAGCAAACTATGCGCTGTCCTGCCGATTTCCATGAGCGAACAACGGAATTATGCTGGATGTATGACCTCAACGAGGGAGATCATCTGCTCCACTTGCTTTGGTTGAATCGGGTGGAGGGCATACAGCTTCAGAGTACCCGTGTTATCGTATACGGCTCTGCCGAATACGGTGAATAGTGAAGACAAACAATCCAAACAATTACAATATGAAGAGCAAGTACATCATCATGTCGGCAGCCCTATGCTTGGCTGTCCTTGCAGGTTGTGCCGGCCAGCAGCCGGATGACTATGTGTCGAATGTAAACGTCCGTATCGGAAGTGGTGGCCATGGCCATGTCTTCGTGGGAGCAAGTGTGCCTTTTGGCATGGTTCAGCTGGGAGCCTCGTCCATTCCGCAGGGATGGGACTGGTGTTCGGGTTACCACGACAGTGATTCCACTGTCATTGGCTTCACCCATACCCACCTGAGTGGCACAGGATGTGGCGATCTCCAGGACATCTGCCTGATGCCCGTCACGGGCACCGATCTCACCTATGCACGAGGCATTGAGGAAGATCCTAACTCCGGTCTGTGGTCCTATGCCGACCGTACTACCGAGGTGGCATTGCCCGAGTACTACAAGGTCCGTCTGGAGCGTTACGACGTGCTTGCCGAGCTGACCGCCACCGAGCATGTCGGCCTCTCCCGTTTCACCTTTGCAAAGAATGCCAAAGATGCTGCCATTGTCTTCGACCTCGAAGATGGACTTGGTGATCAGGTTACGGGTGCCCATATCGATATCATTGACGATACCCATATCGTGGGCTACCGTCATTCTGAGGGTTGGGCCGACGACCAGCACCTGTGGTTTGCGGCTGAGTTCTCCAAACCCTTTGACGCCTGCACTCAGCATGGCCATGATGGCAACTATTACCGCTTTGATTTCGACAATCCAGGTACGGTGATGGTTAAGGTGGCTCTCTCGCCTACGTCGGAGCAGAAGGCACAGGCAAACATGATTGCCGAGTCCTTCGGATGGGATTTCGATGCTGTCAGGGCAGCTGCCCGCGAGGCATGGAACAAGGAGTTGGGCAAGGTCGCCATTGAGACTGCTGATGCCACTGCCCGCACCATTTTCTACACCGCCCTCTACCACACCATGATCTCTCCCGCCTTGTTCAGCGATGTGGATGGCCCCAACCGCTATACCACCCTTTCCTTGTGGGACACTTACCGTGCAGAGATGCCTCTCTTCAGCATTCTTCACCCCGAGAAGGAGACCGATATGATGAATACCTTCATTGAGATCTTTGACAAGGAGGGCAAGTTGCCCGTTTGGCACCTGATGGGCTGCGAGACGTGGTGCATGGTAGGAAATCCAGGCGTATGCGTGCTCGCCGATGCTATCACCAAGGGCTTCGATGGCTTTGATGTCGAGCATGCCTATGAGGCATTGAAGGAATCAGCCATGCGCACCAACCGCGGTCAGGGATTGCGTATGCAGTATGGCTACATCCCCAGCGAGATGTACAATGAGTCTGTAGCCTACGAAATGGAATATGCCATTGCCGACTGGGCTCTCGCCCAGGCTGCCCTGAAGTTGGGTAAGACCGAAGATTATGAATACTTCCTCGAGCGCAGTCATTCGTGGCGTCGCCACTTTGATCCCGAAACCCGTTTCGTGCGTGGCATCATGGCCGACGGCACTTTCCGTGAGCCCTTCAACCCATTCCACAGCGACCATCGCGAAGATGACTACTGCGAAGGCAACGCCTGGCAGTACACATGGTTGG
>JAUNNV010000039.1 GCA_030531335.1 Bacteroidales bacterium | reverse complement strand
TGACATCGAGGAACCAGCTTGGCTGTGGGAAGAACGACTCTTCGAGTTCGTGGCATGGGGTAATCCAATTGCGCGAGCCAAGCACCACAGGAGCGGCATCGAGGTAGTCGAAGCACAGGTCGGTGATGTTGGCTGCCAGGTCGTTCAGGAATGAGCCACGTGCCGAGGCATCGCCGGCAATGATGATGCGGCCAGTCTTCTTCACCGATTCAACCACCTTCTCGTAGTTGAAAGGCACGAGCGAACGGGCGTCAATCACTTCGGCTTCCATGCCATATTTCTCTTTCAGCATGTCGGCTGCCTGTAAGGCGCGATAAAGGGTGGCACCGATGGTGAGGAAGGTCACATCCTTACCGGTACGCTTCACATCGGGTTCGCCAAAAGGTATCTCGTAGTATCCTGTCGGAACACCTTCCTTGTGGAACTCCTCTCCCTTGTCGTAGATGCGTTGGCTCTCGAAGAAGATTACTGGGTCGGTGCCTTGCAGTGCACTGTTCATCAAGCCTTTGGCATCGTAGGGAGTGACGGGGAACGCCACCTTCAGGCCAGGAATGTGGGTGCAGAGCGAAGTCCAGTCTTGTGAGTGCTGTGCACCATACTTGGAACCTACCGACACACGCACCACGACCGGCATCTTCAGGATATTGCCCGACATGGCCTGCCACTTGGGCAGCTGGTTGAAGATTTCGTCGCCGCAGCAGCCCAGAAAGTCGCAATACATGATTTCAGGGATGACACGACCGCCACACATGGCATAACCGATGGCCGTACCGATGATGGCCGCCTCGGCAATAGGAGAGTTGAACAGACGGTGATATGGCAAGGCTTCGGTCAAGCCGCGATACACGGCAAATGCGCCGCCCCACTCGCGGTTTTCCTCACCGTAGGCCACCAAGGAAGCATCCTTGTAGAAACGGTCAACCACAGCCTCGAAGATACCGTCGCGAATGTTGAAGGTCTTCATCTTGCTCACCGGCTTGCCTTCCTTGTCGAGATGGAAACGTTCCTTGCCGGCAATCTGCTTCACGCGTGGGTTCTCTTCCAAAGGATGGTTCACCTCGGGAACGGCATCGCTCAGCGAGTCGATGCTCTGGTTCGAGAACATCATGTCGCCCAACAACTCATTGTCCTTCACCAAGTCCATGCGCGGCGACAGTTCGGGGTCGATGGCAAGCTTGTACATCTCGAACATGATGTCCTTCATCTTGCTCTCGATGGCATCCAAATCGGCCTGTGTAGCCACACCGGCGGCAATCAGTTTCTCGCCGTAGGCCTTGATGCAGTCTTCGTTCTGCCATGCTTCCAACTCTTCCTTGGTGCGGTATGAGCCTTGGTCCGAAGGAGAGTGTCCCGAGTAACGATAGGTGACCACATCGAGCATACAAGGGCCTTCCTTGGCCAAGAGATGAGCTTTCTGACGGCGGAATGCGTCGATGACAGCCAACGGATTGTAACCATCCACACGCTCGGCGTACATTTGAGTGGGCGTGAAGCCTGTTCCCAGACGAGCGGCGAAATTGTAACCCATGGTTTCGCCCTTGGTCTGGCCTCCCATGGCATACTGGTTGTCCATGATGTTGAACAACACGGGCAGACCGCCCTTCATGTCGCCTTCCCACAACGTGTGGAACTGATCCATCGAAGCGAATGTCAATCCTTCGAGCACTGGTCCACGAGCCATTGCGCCGTCGCCCAAGTTGGCCACTACGATGCCTGGCTTGCGGTTCACCTTTTTATACAAGGCAGCACCTACGGCTATCGAGCCCGAACCACCTACGATGGCGTTGTTGGGATAGATGCCGAAAGGAGTGAAGAAAGTGTGCATGGAGCCACCCAGACCCTTGTTGAAGCCTGTCTCACGAGCGAAAATCTCGGCAATGGCACCATACAGCAAGAAGCAGATGCCAAGGTCCTTCGTCGAGCCGCCCTTGAAACCTTTCTTGGCCACGTTGAGTGTGGCACCGCCCCAAAATTCGTTCATCACCTTCTCCAGTTCTTCGTCCGACAGAATCTGGATGGAACGCAAGCCCTTGGCAAGAATCTCGCCGTGCGAGCGGTGCGAGCCAAAGATGAAGTCGTTGGTGTCGAGGTTGTAGGCCATACCCACAGCGGCGGCTTCCTGTCCGGCACTGAGGTGGGCGGGTCCTGGATTGTTGTATGCCACGCCGTTGTAGCCGCCAGTGGTCTTCACCAGGTTCAGCATGGTTTCAAACTCGCGAATGGTGAACATGTCGCGATAGATACGCATCAAGTCGTCTTTCGTGAAATTCTTCTCTTCCAATTCTTCCTCGACAGTCTTTTTGTACTGCATCACTGGAATGGGCTGGAACTGCACTTCGCCCTCTTTTCTGATCTCTTTCGGATCGATGTAAAGTGATTTTGGCATGGAAATAGTTTTTCTACGTTTATCTTAGATTGTAAATATTGTCTCTTTCACGATTTCGCTCACCGTCGGGTGTGGGAACACCACTTCCTTGAGTTGCTCCACGGTCATCTCCTGCTCGATGGCGATGCAGGCGCTGTGAATCATCTCGCTGCACGGATTGCCCAGCAGGTGTACGCCCAGCACCTCGTGGTATTTCTTTCCGACCAGCACCTTGCATACGCCTTCGCCGCCTTCGTTTTCGGCCACGAAACGCCCGGCGTATGCCATGGGCAGTTTCACTACGGTGTAATCCACGTTCTTGGCCTTTGCCTGCTCCTCGGTGAGGCCTACGCCTGCCACTTCGGGGTTGGTATAGACTACACCCGGAATGGCGTCATAGCGCATGTGGTCGTCCTTGCCACAGATGTTGTTCACCGCCACCTCGCCTTCGCGCGATGCCGTGTGGGCCAACAACGAGAATCCCGTCACGTCGCCGGCGGCATACACGTTGGGTATGTTGGTGCGCATCTTGTCATCGACCTTGATGCCACGCTCGGCGGCCACGCCCAGGTTCTCCAGGCCGAATCCCTTGATGTTGGCACGACGGCCTACGCTCACCAGAATCTTGTCGCCACTTACCCGGCAGGTCTTGCCTTCGGGGTCTTCATACACCACGGTGTTGCCCTCGATGGCCACCACCTTGCAACGCAGGTTGAAGTTGATGCCCTTCTTGGCATAGATGCCACGCAGCATGGCACTGATTTCGCCATCCAGACCACCCAGAATCTCGGGCAGCATCTCCACGATAGTCACCTTCGTGCCCAGACTGTTGAAGAACGAGGCAAACTCCATGCCTATCACGCCACCACCAATGATGACCAGTTCCTTGGGTTGTTCCTTCATGGCCAGGATTTCGCGATTGGTCACAATCACGTCGCCAGCCTCTTTCAATCCCGGAATGGGAGGAACGGCAGCTTCCGAACCCGTACAGATGAGCAGGTTCTTGGCCATGTAGGTCTCCCCACCGGCCTTGATGGCTATGCCCTCGGCCGAGCGGCCTTCGATCATCGCCTCCGCATTGATTACCTGAACCTTGTTGGCCTTCATGGCTCCTTTCACGCCAGCCACCAGCTTGCGAACCACCTTGTTCTTGCGATCCACAATCTTGGCATAGTCGAAACTTGGGTTTTCCACTTTCACGGCATATTTGTCGGCATGTTTGGCATAGTCGAACACTTTGGCCGAATAAAGCAGGGTCTTGGTTGGGATGCATCCCTCGTTGAGGCAAACACCACCCATTTCCTTTTTTTCGAACAACACTACCTGCAAGCCCTGGGCTCCGGCACGTTCGGCAGCCACGTATCCACCGGGGCCACCACCAATCACTGCTAAATCAAATAACATATCTATGATAATTATGAATTTTGAATTAAGAATTATGATCGATAATTATGAATTTTGAATTAAGAATTATGACCGATAATTATGAATTTTGAATTAAGAATTATGAATTGCGTGGAGTAACCCAAATTTGCGAAGTGAATTTTCGACGAACCGAACGCAGCGACCAAGCTTGCTTGGACTATGCTGAGGTGAGGATGAAAATCTACAAAGTGAATAATCTTAGAACCTGTTTTGAAATGTTCCAATTAATCTTTTATAAAATCTTTCCGGCTGAAAATTCGTTTCTTTTCAGTTACAATGGAGCCCCATTGCTCCTTCAAATAACCGGTTTTTCATCTCGAAAATCTTTCATAAAATTTTTAATCGAACATTTCAAAACAGGTTCTTAATTCATAATTCAAAATTCATAATTATCATGGGTTCAAAATTAGCTTCAGAATTCCACTTCCAGGTTCTCTATCTCCGTTGCGATCTGCTTCAGGAAACGGGTAGCCTCACCGCCGTCGAGCGAACGATGGTCGTAGGTCAGGCTTAGGCCGATGTATGGTACAAAGGCATACACACCGCCACCCAAATCCTTCGGACGTGGCACGATGGTGTTGACACCCAGGATGGCGCTCTGCGGCACGTTGATGATAGGAGTGAACACCTCCACGCCATAGTTGCCCAGGTTGCTCACGGTGAATGAGGCTGCTTCAGGCGACAGCAGGTCGGGGTTGATGCTTCCCTTCTTGCAGTCGTCGGCCACCTTCTTCAGCTGGTTGCTCAGGCCGGTGATGCTCAGGTCGTCGGCATTCTTCACGGTAGGCACCATCAGACCGCGCTCCGTATCGACGGCCAGACCCAGATGCACCTTCTTGAAGATGCGCATGGCATCGCCCAGACAGTGGGAGTTGGCGTTCGGGAATTTCTGCAAGGCCTTGACCACGGCAAAGCACACCAAGTCGTTGATGGTGACGTTGGCCTTGATGCGTCCCTCCTCGTAAGCCTTCTTTGCCTGCTTGCGCAGGGCCTGTATGCGTCGGGCATCGGCTCCCAAGTGGTGGGTAAGCTGTGCCGAGTTCTGTAGCGAATTGTACATCGACTTGGCTATGAGCTTGCGCATGTTCGACATCTTCTTCACCTCGAAGTCCTCGCCTTCGCCTGCTATGTTGGTGTGGTTGGGCTGAGCCTCCTTCAGGTCGCCGGCCTTCACCGTGCCAGCCAGCCCCGAGCCCTTGGTAGGAGCGGCTTTCCCACCCTCGGCCATCATGGCCTTGGCCAAGCCCGTGAGCTTGCCGCCCTGGACTATTGCAGCCTGCACGTCGCGTTCGATGATGCGTCCGTAAGGGCCTGTGCCTGCCACCAGATTGGTGTCTATGCCATTCTTCGCAGCCAAGTGGCGTGCACGTGGCGAGACAGGTGCGCCAGCCACTGCCGTGCCAGCCGCCATTGTCTCAGCTTTTACTTCCACCTCCTTTGTTTCCACAACCGAGGGTTCGGCAACGGCAACGGGGGCATCGCCACCCGTCGTAGGAGCAAATTCGGCGAAACTCTCGCCGGCATTGCCAATCACCATCACATTTGTCAACACTGGTATCTCGTCGCCATCGCTGAAGAAGCAAGCCAGCACGGTGCCGGCATCCTTTGCTTCCTCCTCGAACGAGGCCTTGTCGGTTTCATAACTAAACAACACGTCGCCCACAGCCACCGTGTCGCCCACCTTTTTCTTGAATTCGGTGACGATGCAACTCTCCACCGATTGCCCTTGCTTGGGCATGATTACAACCTTTGCCATTTTCGTGTAATATTTCTCAAATTCATTGTTTCCATGTACCTCAAGACACCCATGATAATTATGAATTTTGAATTATGAATTATGACTTGCGAAGCGAATAATCAAAATTCATAATTCATAATTGTCGTAGGTTCAAATTTCCCTGCAAAATTACCAACTTCTTTTTGAACAGCCAAAAATAACCATTGTTTTTCATTTTCTCCGACAAAAACAAGCAACCGCCCCCACTCGCCATCGTCTGGGAGCCTCTTCACCAACCCTACCCGGCTCTCCCGTTATCGGGCGGTGGCAACCTCTCAAGGGAGGGAGCCGGGGATTATGGAAATTCCTATTACGAATAGTGATTTCCCTCTCATTGTTTATGGAATATCATTTGCATGGGGTGATGCAATAACCGTATCTTTGCAGTGTCAGAAGACAACAACCGAGTATTGACATAAAAAACGTACAGCTATGAAACGGAATTTATTTTTTAAGGCAATGATGATGATGGTCATGTTGATGACAAGTGTCAACACCTTTGGCAACGGGCACAAACCTCAGAACCATGACGACAGTCGGCGCGTTACCCGCACCGAGTATCGCGACAATCGTTACAGCCACAAGGCTCGTCCGGTAGTAAAACATCCGACAAGAGTTGTCCACAGACCCAAGCTCGACCGCCATGGGTATCTGCCCGGATGGGAAGGCCGGGTCCGCTTCGTCAACAACCGATGGGGTTACATGCGCAACAACCGCTGGATGTGGTACGACACCTATTTCGACCCCCATTACTACTATGCCCACCCTCTCTCTCACTTCAGTGTGCATCTCAGCGGCGAGGGAGCGGCAGCAGTAGCGGCAGGAGTAGCAACAGCGGTAGTGGTCGGGACGCTTGTCAGTGCCCTGTGTCACTAAAGGGGTGTTCTTAATTCTTTCTTGATGAAAATAAAGTACTCAGGATTGTTCTCGCAGATGTCATCATAGAGTACTACCGCTTTTCAGACCAGTGATGTTTGTTTCTTAGTCAATGCCTGCCTACGGAACGGCACGCAGGCAATGCAGAAGGAGGGCCTTTGGCTTGGGGTGGGAACCCCGGCCAAAGGCCTCTTTCGTTTTCTCGTCGTAGGAACGCACGGCTCTGCCTCGGGGCAGATGGGATCCACTGGCAAACAAGGCCGATTCTCGGACGGGAAGCGAATAAAAAGCCTTCAAAAAAATGAAAACGCCGACCAAACGCAACGCCTTTTCCCGAAAAATGCTTATACTTGCAAATTATTACACGAAAGGTATGCAATGGAACGCGAGTTGGGAATACTGGATGAATGAAAATGGTGCCGAAGAAGGGTGAAGCCAAGAAATAATGAATACGGAATAATGGAGATATGATAAAAGACATTCACGATAAAAATGGACAGGTTCAGGCTGGCGACCGTGAACTGAACGTGTTAAAAGAGACCTTTCCTCAATGTTTTGACAGAGAAGGGCGATTCGACAAGGAAGCTTTCCTTAATGCCCTTCCTGACGGTCTTGAGGTGACGGACGAGACAAGTGGGTTCAATTGGCTTGGCAAGAACTATGCGCGTATGCTCTACAATATGGACAGCACTACTGTGATTTGTCCTGACAAGGAGCATAATGACTTGCCTGAGAATTGTGATAGCCAGAATGTCTATATCAGCGGGGACAATCTCGATGCCCTTCAACATCTTGTGAAGTCGTATTCCGGGCAGATAAAGGTCATCTATATCGACCCACCTTACAACACGGGTAGTGATGGCTTCGTGTATAACGATAAGTTCAATTTTACAGCAGAGGGGCTTGCCGGCAAACTTGGAGTTACTACTGAACGTGCGGAACGCATTCTTTCTATGACACGTCGTGGCAGTGCCAGCCATGCGGCCTGGCTCACTTTTATGCTTCCACGTCTATCCTTCGCCCGCGACCTTCTGACAAAGGACGGGGTAATATTCATTTCAATTGATGATAACGAGCAAGCAAATCTGAAATGTCTGTGTGATGAGGTGTTTGGGGAAGACAGTTATATCGCAACCTTCCCCTGGAGGAAACGCACGGCAAAATCAGATGTCCCCTTTGGCATATCGCAGGACTATGAGTGGGTCCTGGCATACGCAAAATCGGAAGAATACCTTGCAGGTATTGATGGAAAGAACCGTAAATACTACGAGACACCAGACTTCCCGGGCAGACCCTGGCGTGTGCACGATATGACGACACAAAAGACTGCCATAGAACGTCCTAACAGTTTCTGTACCATAGTGAATCCGAAGACAGGAAATGAATATCCTGCCAATCCCAAACGCACATGGTGTGTCACCGCAGATACCTTTGCAGAATATTACGAAAAAGGAAAGATAGTTTTCCCGGGGGAATATGATTTTCTGAATATCGACAAACCTGTATTCCGCTATTGGAAGGAGGATGATATGAAGAAGGCTGGTGACAGATTCGGGCTTTTTACGGTTAGCACGATGCTGCCGAATGATGTCGGCATGAGTCAGGACGGAACGAAGGATTTTGATGCGCTGTTCGATGCAAAGCTTTTCGGTTTCCCAAAGCCGGTAAATCTCATCAAACATTTCATCGATGCCTCCGTGACAAAGGACCAAGACGAACCGTTCATCGTACTCGACTTCTTCTCCGGTTCTGCAACAACTGCACAGGCAATCATGGAATTGAACAATGCCGATGATGGATATAACCTTAATTATATCCTCGTTCAACTTCCGGAGTTGTGTAAAGAAGACTCTGAAGCCTTCAAGGCCGGTTACCGCACCATCGACCAAATAGGTATGGAACGTATAAAACGTGCTGCCGTCAAGATAAAGACCGAGAACCCACTCTTTGCCGGTGACCTCGGCTTCAAGCATTTCACGCTGAAAGAGGCTCCTCGGGACACTCTTGACAAACTCGAAAAGTTCGACCCTAACACTGCTTTTGGTACTGACACAATTCTAAGTGACTTTGGCACAGAAACCGTATTACGTACTTGGCTTGTAGCTGATGGTTATGGATTTACTGCCGATGCAACAGTATTGAAACTCGGCAACTACGAGGCATATTGCTGTGACAAACATCTCTACCTCATCAATCCGGAAGAGGATTTCAACGAGGAGAGCATGGCGGCACTTATAGACCTATATCAGGGCACGACTTTCTCCCCTCAGAATGTGGTGGTGTTCGGCTATAGCTTCGGCACTGCTCATCGGGTGGAGCTGGACAGCAATCTCCGCAGTCTGAATTCCGGCAACAAGAGCTTGCAAATAACCATTGACGTACGTTATTAATCCTCACGCAGAGAAAGCATGGACTTATTACTGCAAGCCAACCTCGAACATCAGACAACACACGTCATGAGCGTTGCCGACCTTATGGAACGCACATACAAGATGGCACCCCGTGAGGCGCATCAGAATCCCACAATCATCGACCATTTGAACATCACAAAATTGCAGCAGGTTCAGGCACGCAATGTCATTGACCGACGCTTGACTCCGCTTGCGATGAATCCTGAAACGTTCCGTACCAAGGCGAAGGGATTGCCTCACTATCAGATGATGGATGTCAAGATGGAGACAGGTACGGGTAAGACCTACGTCTATACTCGCACCATGTACGAACTGCACGATCGTTTCGGATACAACAAATTCATTGTAGCCGTGCCGAGTCTTGCCATCAAGGCGGGTGCTGCCAATTTTTTGAGTGACTCGTATGTAATGCACCACTTCAAGGATGCCTGCGGTTATGGTGCAGAGATAGAATTGTGCCTCGTAGAGCCGCAGAAGAAAAAGAAGAAAGGCCGTCATAACTTCCCTCCTGCCGTGGGGCGTTTCTTTTATGGCACCAAGCGCGACAGCAAGAAGATATACGTTCTGCTGCTCAATACCCAACTGCTCACGGGTAGCAGCAAACTGCTCACTCGCGATGATTACGATCAGATGGTGGGTGACTTTCACGTTCCAGTTGATGCCATCAGCGACTGTCGCCCTGTTCTCATTGTCGATGAGCCTCACCGCATGAAGCGGGATTCTGACACATTCAAAAGCCTCATCAGCCGGCTGCATCCACAACTCGTCATTCGCTATGGCGCGACTTTTCCTAAGGTGATGGTGGATGTGGTTAAGGACAAGAAAAAGAAGAAGGAATCCGTTCCCGACTATGTAAACCTCATATATGACCTTAATGCGTGCAAGGCTTTCAATGAAGTGCTCATCAAGGGAATAGCAAAGGAAACGCCCAAATTGCCAGGTAAGGCAAAGGAAGACAAACGAGTTACCGTGGTGAGCATTGACACAAAGGAGAAGACGGCAAAATTAAAACTGGAATCTGAAAATGGGAGTCGTGAGGTGACTGTGTGTGACAGTGGCTTCGACCTTTGCCAGCTTGATGAAGATCTCCGGGGTATTACCTTCGAAGGAATAGACAAGGGTGTGGTGTGCCTGAGCAATGGTGTGGAACTGCACGAACGGGATGTGGTGTTTGCCGACCTTTATTCCACCTCTTATCAGGAGGAGATGATAAAGCTTGCCCTTTACCGCCATTTTCAGGTGGAACGTGAGAACTTCCAGCGCACACCGACACGCATAAAGACGCTTGCGCTTTTCTTCATAGACAACATAGAAAGTTTCCGAGGCACAGACGATGAGCAAGGTCATCACGAGGGGTGGCTCAAGAAACGTTTTAAGGAACTGCTAAGCGAGCGAGCGCAGACGGAACTGATGAGTGGTGGCAGCGAGGAATATCTGGCATATCTGAAAGCGACTCTTGATAATCTTGACGATGCTTGTGCCGGATACTTCGCACGCGACAATCAAGACACAGATGAACGTATAGAGGAAGAGGTGCGGCTTATCCTTCACGGAAAGAAGGAACTGCTGAGTTTCACCAAAAAGAACGGGCAGCCGAATGTGTGCCGTTTCCTGTTCTCAAAATGGACACTGAAAGAAGGCTGGGACAATCCGAATGTCTTTACTATCTGCAAACTGCGTAGCAGCGGGTCGGAAATCAGCAAACTTCAGGAGGTGGGCCGAGGCCTGCGTCTGCCGGTTGATGAAGTGGGCAATCGCATCCAGGACAGTTCATTTATGCTCAACTACATTGTTGACTTCACAGAAAAGAAGTTTGCTTCGCAATTGGTAGCCGAGATCAACGGATACAAATCATCGGAGGAAGAAGTCATAGAGATTATCCTTACCGATGAACTGATGCAGAAGATTGCTGACGCAAGGCATATAGATGTGGATACTCTATTCTTTGAGTTGGCTGTAGGCAGGTACATTGATATGAACCGAAAGGTATTTCCCAATCGCATCGATGATTTCTTCCTCAACTATCCAGAGGTTAACAACCTGTCCCACGGACGCGTCAAAGACAGAGATACGCAGCAGAAGCCTGCCAAAGTGAGAAAGGTGCAGTTCCAGATGTTGGAAGATCTGTGGCGTAAACTTAACCGGAAATACATTCTATACTTTGATCAGGAGATTGAAGACCATTTACGTGCTGACCTGCCTGCCAGAATTAAAGAGGATGGTGTGTTTGGCGTTCAAGTGGTGAACACCGAACGTTCCTTCATTGAGGTAACGGAGAAGGGGGCCGAAGCCGTGAGCGATTATTCCTATAAGTTCAACTCGGCTGGCAGGTTCATGCCGTATGGTGAGTTTCTGAAACGAGTGTCGCAGAAGACAGACATTCCTATCACCTTGTTGCATGAAGCTATTGCCAAGGCCGCAAATAATGGTGTAAAGATAGATGACAACATGTTCAATGAAGGCTCGAAGGTGCGCCTGATAAGTTGTATCAACGCTTGGAAGTGCGAGAGGTTAAAGGGGCTCGTCCGCTACAAGAAGACGCAATATGAGCCTCAAGAAACGAAACTGACCAATGCAGATGGTACGTTGCGTGATGATGTGGCGGTAGGCGACATTGGTGTAAACTATTGTCCTGACAAACCGCTTGACAATTACCTCTACGATGCAATCTACTATGATTCCGACATTGAATTGAGAAATATCAAGGAAAACATCGAGAGTGTGGTGGTATATGGCAAAATTCCTAAGAAGAGTATCTGCATACCTACAGTGGCTTCATCAAACTATTCGCCCGACTTCATGTATAAGATTCAAAGAAAAGATGGGCAGGAAGTGCTTTTCATTGTCATAGAGAGCAAGGGATATGATGGCAGTTCCGATTTATCAGGTGAAGAGAAATCCAAGATTGCCTGCGCGAAACGACTCTTCGAGAAAATGTCAGAAGAGGGTATTGATGTCAAATTTGAAAAACAGCTCAACACTCAGCAGGTTATGGATATTATCAACCGTCTGATAGTTTAGCCACATCAATTGAAAAGATTTTATTCAAGTTTCGCATGTGCCAACCCCGAAGGGTTGACATAATATAGAATAGGGTGTAAACCCTATTAAACAGCTTCTTAGTCCTGTAGGGACGGCATGATTACATATCGACTCGTCTATATGAAACTATGTCGCACCTATGGTTGGTGAGCTGGATCCTGAGCTGGTCGGAGGAGTCGAACCACGGCACTCTGATAGAGAGGCATTCCAGAACCTCTCACACGAGAGGCCAGTAATTTTTTTTAAGAGGCCAGTAAAAAATAATTAGAGCCCAGTAAAAAGCTTCCAACTCTCGTGCAAGCGAGCGCAGAACCAAACATGCTTGGACTATGTCCCCGGCCGGTCTTGTTCCTTGGTGTAGAAAACAAGTTTGTAGCTTCTGGAGGTGGGAAAGTCGAGCAGTTGCCGAGCCAGTTCAGAGCCTTTCATCCTGACCGTTCTTCCCTCAAACTCTTCCACTGTGTAGGTGGCGGCAGCATCGATGTCGCGCAACTGTAGATAGAAGGTGTTGTCGGGGCAATCCTTTCGGCGGAAGAGGAGATAGAACCCCTTGCCCGAAGCGTTGTCGTTGAGCTGATAGCCGCAATAAGTGTCGGAAGCGTCGAAGGTGTCGTGGGTGAGGGCAAAGAAATCGCCGAAGAAGAACGGCCTTACCCGGTCGGCCAGTCCCAGCATGGTGTTGAACCAAGCGCACTCCTTTTCGTCGGGTTCACGCCTGAGCAACATGCCGTTGAAGTCGGAGGGTGTGAACACCGTGCCTGCTCCCAACCTACTCAGGAAGGCATAACTGTCGAATGGCTTCACGGTAAAGGTCTCGCCACCGGTGAACGGAAGGTAGGGAGTGGAATGGAGCGTGATGTTCTGGGTCATCTCGTCGCAGTCGGGCCACATGTGGGCATCGTCGCGGCAATAGCTGTGGGCACGCGACATCATCTCGATGTCCATGCGGGTGCCGCCACTGGCACAATTCTCGAACATCATGTTGGGAAACCTTCGTTGCAGCTCGTCCCAGAAAGCGTAGAGTCCGTTGATGTGGGTTATCTCGCCCACGCCCTGACGGTCGGCCTCGTCGTTGTCGCGCCAGATGGGCAAGGGGTCGCAGTTGAAATCCTGCCGGTAGATGTCGATGCCACTCTCGCGGATGTTGCGCGACACCTCTTCGGTAATCCACTGCCGGGCTTCTGGGTTGCCCATGTCGAGCAGATAGACTTGGTCGGAAGGATTGTGTTTCGTGCGATGGAAATATTCGGGATGCCGCTTCACGATGGAGCTCAACGAGGTGGCTCTTTCGGGCTCGAACCACACCAGAAAGCGCATACCCTTTTGGTGAGCCGCATCGGAAATCCGTTTCATGTTACCCGCCGGATGCGTGCAGGTGTTGACCGTCCATTCGCCTACCCACTGATACCAGTCGGGGCCACAGTTGGTGCTTTGGTCGAGTTCGCGCGGTTTTCCATACCAATTGGCATCGACCCAAAAGGCATCGAAACCCGCCTTGAAGTATTTGGTGCCTTTGTCGAGTATCTTCAGCATGTTCTCGTCGGTCTTGTTGCCTCCACTGGCGGTCAACGGCAACAAGGGTTTCCATATCTCTCCTTTGGCATTGCGCGGAGCCTTATGCTCGACGATGAACCGATGAAACTCCACCAAACCACGTTCGGCCGACTTGCCGGTACGTTCGTAGATGACGGTATAGGGCATCGCGAACCGCTCGCCTGGTCTCATTCTGAAATGTGTATTGCTTTTGATGCCGGCCGTGAGGCTGAACCCATCGGCATAGCGGAGGTCGGCCTGCCAAGTTCCCGTCCAGCCAATGGCAATCTCCATGCCACTCTGATGGTCGAAGTCAACACCGAAGTAAGGTAGCCAGGCGGCCGACCTTCCTTCGTCGGTGGAGAATTGAAGCTTGTCGCATTCGTGACGTTTCCGCAACACCACATCCTGACGGCAGAAGTCGGTGAGCAATGTCCTCGAACCGGTTATGCGTCGAATCCTGATGCCGTTCGATTGGCAAGGACGGACTAACGAGAGCGACTTGAAGCCGTCGATGATGTCCGTTTCCTCTTCGCCGCAACATTCGAGTATGGGTCGGACTTCCGTAACCGGGAAATCGGCATACTGGCGATAGATGAGTGTGAGACGAAGCTTCCCATCGGGGGATTCGTAGGCGACGGTGTGTTCACCGCGCTTGTTGTCGGTCGTCGTATGGTGTGTCCAGCTTTCGGGCGAGAAACGTTGGCCGGCATAGCTGAAATCGACCATGTACTTACGGGTCAGTTCTTCTACATTTGCCGCCTTGCACAAGAGGCACAGCTGTAGCCAAAGGCACACGGTGGTTAGGATTCGGAGGTTTTTCATGGCTTTTCTTTGAATTATTGTCTTACGAATGTAGAGGTTATATACAGTGGGATGGGAATAAAGGCTCCGTAGGAGCAGAGCCTCTATTCGAATACGAATCTATAGGTGTCTTGAAGGACCTGATGCTTGGCCTCCAGCGATATGCGGCACAGCTTGTCGCCCCAAATGGTGGTCATGGTCGGGTCGTCGATCTGGAACGGTTCGATTCGCACTTCAAATTGATTGTCATCGTATTGTAAAACGGTCTCGGTGTCGGCCACACGCAACCGTAGCTTACCCGACACCGACGCATCCACCTCGCCCCAAGTGAGGAAGTTGATTTGGTTGGCGGCCTTGACACTGCCCAACGAGAACTTGTCGGTGATGCGAAGCACACCCTTTTGCAACTTGTATGTGCGCGTCCACGACTTCACATCGGCCTCGGCCGGATAGGCTCCAGCTATGTCGAGAGAGAAGAGATTTTTGCCATTGCACCACACATCAGAAGCACGATACTCCCGACCTTCGTGTTGCGACACACCGTTGATGCGTGGCAGGTTGTGATAGTCGGACTGCATGGCCCAAATGGAGTAGCGTTCGGTGCTGAACGTTTGGCGAGTATATGTTACCAGACCGGCATCGATCAGGACGGGTGTGTTGTGCTTATAGAAAATGAAGGAACCCACGTCGTTGTGGTTGTGGCTCTCGGCATTGTAGCCACCCTTGGCTGCCAGCATCACTCCTTGGCGTGCGTCGCGTATGTAGCAGAACTGGGTCAGCGGATACCACACACAAGGATGAACCTGACGCTGCAGGTCGCACGCGAAGAAGCCGGCATGTTGTTCGAGCGTCTCAAAGTCGCGTGTGATGTAGGAACTGGCAGGCAATCCTTGAGGAAAAGCCTTATACAGGTGCTTGGCATACCCCATCATGAGCGAGCTGCCGACAGCCTTTCCGAAACGATAGACCAAGGCTGGATCCACTCCACCACGCGCACGGTTGTCGGCAAAGTTGACAACCCAACCGTCCTCGACATACGAGTGGGCTATGTACTCGCCCATGTTCCTGACCTGACTGTCATCGAATACGGACAGTTTGCTGCCGGTTGCCTTGTAAAGCAACTGGAGATAGTCGTACATCATGCCGCCGGCGGCAGTCCAATAGTGGGGACCCTCTTCACAAGCACCATCCACCTGACTGTAGTTGATGAACTTATCGACCGACACCATGGTCTTATAGACTCCTTTCGCCAACACGTCCATGTCGTTTTCGAGAAGCATGAAGCAGGCCAGCGCATTGAAGTTGCACCAAGGGTTCCAGTTGTTTACCGTCGATTCTCCTTCGATGAAATTCTCTGCCATCCATCCAAAGCCACCTTTCATATAGGGGTCGAGCAAGCGGTGTTGCAACTCATAGCGCAGGCGACGCGAAATTTCGGGATCGACCTTGTCGAACGAGTCGCGGAAAAAATAATAGGTCCAAGCGAGCAAAGTGCCCATGTCGCCGGCATACAGGTCGAACACATCCTCGCCCAAGGTGGGCAACGAGCGTCGCGACGATTGTACGACCGTGTGGGCAGAAAGTGCCCAAGTAGTCATTTCGCAATGGTAGAACACACCATTGATGAGTTGGTCGATGAAACGTCCCTGACCTTCGGCCAACTCGGCCATGAGCAAATTAGTGAGTGCCGTGCGATTCTTGAAATAAGGAGTTTGCATGACGGTGCGATTGCCCGTGCGCTCGAACTCCAAGAAGTCGGTGGCCTTGACGGTTGTCCATTGGTGCTCCAACGCGACCTCGCCCTGACTGATGAAACCGGCCTTCCAAGAACCAAACATCCTGTCCCAGCCTGCACGGTCGGTATAGGCTGGATATGACACCCACTTTTGGTTGGGAATCAACATTTGCTTTAGTTGGGCCTCGGTGGCTTTGGCCTGAAGAATGTTTCGCTCGGTGTAGGCGCTGCCTTGCAGTGCCATGACCAATAAAAGGGCAAAAAGAAACAGTTTTTTCATCGTAGGTTGTTGTTAGTGGAGGTTTCTTAGGATACTCTAAGATTTCCTAAGAACCATCATGGAGTTTTGGTTATTTCAAAATCATAAGTGCCGGTGAGGGGGGTGTCGATAGCCTTGAACACAATGTGATAGAGCCGATCACCCCAACTGTTGCGAAGGTCGGCATCGGTCAGAGGCAGTTCGTCGATGGCAACGACAAATTGCTTTGGATTGTACTTCAGCAAGGCCTCGATGCCTTCCACGGCTATCAGCAACCGTCCGTCGGCAAGCAATCGGGGCTTCCCCTTGGCAAGGAAGTTCACCTCGTTGGGCTCCATTGCTTCGGACAACTCGAACTTGTCGGTGATGTGCAGGGTGTTTCCGCGCAAGCGGTAGCTGCGGTTCCACGTGCGCACCTTCGCCTCGGCGGGATAGGCCGCGGCAATGTCCAAAGAGAACGTGAGCCGCTTTTCGTCGGCCTTCACCTTGGTGGCTGCATAAGAGTGTCCGTCGCGTTGCATACAACCATTGATGGTGGGCAGATTGTGGAAGGCGCTCTGCATGGGCCACAAGGTGTAGCGTTCGTCGCTGAAGGTCTGACGGGTATAGACCACCTTTCCGGCATCGACCAACACGGGCTGGGCATCGATGTAGAACACGCAGGTGCCCACGTCGTTGTGGTTGTGGCTCTCGGCATTGTGTCCGCCCTTGGCGCCGAGAAACAGGCCTTCGTCGTTGCTCAGGTAGCAGAACTGCGTGGCAGGATACCACGTGCAAGGTGGTTGTTGGAACTTCGGGCTGTACTGACTCAGCTCGCGGGCTATGCGCAAGCACTCGAACAGGCGGAAGTTGCTGGTGAAATGATCGTACGACAAGCGGATGCCTCCTTCGCGCCCGACCTTGTCGGCGGCGTAGCCCATCATGAGTGGACTGCCCACCGCCTTTCCGAAACGGTAGGCCATGAGGGCATTGGTGCCGCCCTTGGCTCCGGCATCGGCAAAGTTGACCACATAGCCGTTGCCGATGCAAGTGCGGACAATGTACTCGCCCATGTTCCTGACCAACGGAAGGGAGAAAAACGAGACCTTTCCTGCCGTGAGCAGGTGCAGGCTGCTAAGATAGTCGAAGAGCATACCGTTCGCCCCACTCCAATAGTGCGGTCCCTCCTCACATGCGCCATCGGGCTGTACGGAGTTGAAGTAGCCATCGACCGAGCGGAGTGTTTTATAGACGGCCCGGGCCAGCACGTCGCGGTCGTTCTCGAGCAACATGAAACACATGATGGCATTGGAGTTGCACCAGGTGTTCCAGTTGTTCACCACCTGTTGCCGCAACCCCATCCACCAGAAATCGTCGCGTTGCAGGTATGGATCGAGCTCGCGTTTCTGCAACTCATTGCGCAAGCGGCGGGCAATGACCGGGCTCACCTTGTCGAACTCGTCGTGCAGGTAGTACCACACCCATGCGAGACGCTGTGCAAGGTCGCCCTCGAAAAGTTCAATCACATAATCGGTCTCGTCGGGCATGGCGGTCTTTGTTTTGGATAGTCCCGACAGATGGGCCGAAAGCGGCCACGCGGTCATCTCGCAGAAGAACACCGTACCATCGATGATGTCGGACAAGAAACGCCCCTTCCCTTCGGCCAACTCGGCCGTGAGCAGGCACGCCATGGCCGTGCAGTTTTCCATGTAAGGCTTCTCCATGACCACACGATTGCCCGAACGGTCGAACTCCAAGTACCAGCTGGCCTTGATAATCTGCCAATTGTAATTCAGATACTTCTCGCCATTCCTGATGACCTCCTCCTTAAAATCGCCGAAGAGCGCATCCCAGCCGGTACGGTCGGCATAAGTCTTCGGGTAGGGAATCCATTGCTGGTTCATGACCAAGGCTTCGCGAAGCTGCTCCAACGACACCGAATTGGTAAGTATGTTGCGAACCTCGTAGGCGCGAGCCTGCAGCATCGTGGCGAGGAACAATAT
>JAUNNV010000168.1:2396-3847 GCA_030531335.1 Bacteroidales bacterium | reverse complement strand
ATGGGCGAAGCCCATATCAAACCTTTCAGGAGACAACATGTCTATAATTGCCAAAATTTATGAGCTATATTCTTGAGAAGAAGATCCATTAAAGATGAATGGAGATAAATCCAAACAGTTTCTACTCTTTTTCCCCTGTATACCCTGACTGCAATGGACGAAAAAACGCTAACCCCTATCTTGCTTCCGACGACAACGCCCATATTGAAGGAGATCATCCCGATCAACGATAAGGATCTCTTCTATCTCGTGCGGCGTGTGAAGACAACCCTCGACTACCCCATTCATGGTCATGAAGAGTTTGAGTTGAATCTCCTGTGTAATGTGGAAGGCGCACGTCGTGTGGTGGGCGACAGCGGAGAGATCACTGGCTACTACGACATGGTGCTGATCACCGGACGTGATCTGGAGCATACTTGGGAACAGCACGATTGCCATTCACCGGAGATCACGGAGTATACCTTGCAGTTCTCGCCAACGCTTTTGTCCGAAGAACTGCTGCAAAAGGACATACTGGCACCTGTCTGTGGGTTGTTCGAACAGGCTCGGAATGGCTTGGCCTTCTCTCAGTCATTCATTGCAACCATGGTGCCCCGTTTCGAGGCCTTGACAAAGGCCAAAGGGATGGATGCCTTTGTGCAGTTCTTTCAGCTCCTCGATGTCATGGCAGCGCATGTCGACGAGGCGCATGTCCTCTCCAGTTCGGTGTTTGCAAAGGTCGAGCTGCTGTCTGAGAGCCGTCGAGTGCGTAAGGTGCAGCATTATGTGTCGGCCCATTACAAGGACGAGCTCCGCCTGCAGCAGATGGCGGATCTTGTGGGCATGACGCCCACCTCTTTCAGCCGTTTCTTCCGGATGCGTATGGGTAAGACCTTCACCGACTACCTTATCGATACACGCATTGGCGTGGCCACCCGTTATCTTGTGGACACCTCCATGTCTGTGTCAGAAATATGCTATCAAAGCGGTTTCAACAACGTCTCCAATTTCAACCGCATCTTCTTGCGGAAGAAAGGCTGTACACCAACTACGTTCCGTGATCATTATCAAAAGAAACATTAGTTTATATGCGCAAATCCTTCCTTTTTGCATTTGTGGCAGCGGCAACCCTGTTGTCTTGTGCCACTAAGACAAGTCAGCCCGTCGCTTCTCCGTTCGTTTATGTCGAGAACGGACAGTTCATGCGTAACGGCCAGCCTTATTACTATGTCGGCACCAACTTCTGGTATGGTGCCATCCTGGGCTCTACAGGCCAGGGCGGTGACCGCGAACGCCTGGGCCGCGAACTGGATTACCTCAAGAGTGTCGGCATCGACAACCTGCGTGTGCTGGTCGGTGCCGACGGTGAGCGTGGCATTCCCGCCAAGGCCGACCCCACGCTGCAGGTGGCTCCGGGCGTATATAACGACACCATCTTCGATGGCTTGGATTACTTCATGGCCGAAGTGGGC
>JAUNNV010000168.1:0-2386 GCA_030531335.1 Bacteroidales bacterium | reverse complement strand
GATATGGTGGCTGTGCTCTACATGAACAACTCGTGGGAATGGACGGGCGGATATTCCGTCTATCTGGAGTGGGCAGGTGCCGGACGGGCTCCTATCCCAGCTGTGGATGGCTGGGAAGCCTACAAGACGCGTGTGGAGCAGTATGCACAGAACGATAGCGCCAAGGCTATGTTCAAACGTCACGTGGAGCATGTCGTCACACGCACCAACCGCTATACGGGAATGAAATACATCGATGATCCTGCATTGATGGCCTGGCAGATAGGCAATGAGCCGCGTCCCTTTGGCGAGCCCAACTTCCCTGCCTTCGAAGCCTGGGTACTGGATGTCGCTGCGCAGATCAAGAGCCTTGATCCCAACCACATGGTATCCACGGGCAGCGAAGGCAAGTGGGGCTGCGAGGGCGATGTGGCGATGTGTGAACGCATCCATGCCAATCCCAACGTGGACTACCTCACCTTCCATCTCTGGCCTCTCAACTGGAGCTGGATCACCAAGGAGACTGTCGTCGAGGATCTCCCTGCCGCCAAGGAGGGCGCCAAGGAGTATATCGACATGCATGTGGCCATGGCCCAACGTATAGGCAAGCCCGTGGTGATGGAGGAGTTTGGCTATCCGCGCGATGGCTTTCTCTTCGACAAGACGGCTCCCATCACGGCCCGCGACGCGTTCTACAGCTACGTGTTCGGGCTTGTGGCCGATGATGCGCAGCAGGACGGAGCTTTCGCCGGTTGTAATTTCTGGGGATGGGGAGGCTTTGCCGAGCCTGCCCATGAGAACTGGCAGGTGGGCGACGACTACTGCGGCGATCCTGCACAGGAGCAGCAAGGGTTGAACAGTGTCTTTGCCACGGATGCTTCCACCATGGCTATCATCACCGATGCCGTAAACAAGATTCGCCATTGATAGAACGTAGCCCATCCAAAGCGAATTGTTTTGCGAGTTATAGACATGTTGGATGCCTAAGACTTCAGAGTATAGACTTCTTTTTTAGACTTCAGACTACAGACTTCAGATAATAGTACCGCCCGTTTGAAAGTCCCATTAAATGATGATTACTGCCGCATGACATTTATCTGTAGTCTGTAGTCTGAAGTCTGTTCTCTAAAAAAAGCGTACAGCCAACTCGTCTATAATTCTATTGTATATCTACAAGAAAATGACTACCATTGAATTGACAACTGCTGCCCGTCAGATGTTGGAACGGGACATTCTTCCCTTCTGGATGGAACGAATGCAAGATCCACGAGGGGGATTCTACGGACGCATCGACGGAAACAATGTCGTACACCCCGACGCTCCTAAAGGTGCCATCCTGTGTGCCCGCATTCTTTGGACGTTCTCTGCTGCCTATCGCGTATTAGGGAGTGAGGAGTATCTCGTCCTGGCAACCCGTGCCAAACGCGCCTTGCTGGATGACTTCTTCGATCCCGAGCAAGGGGGTGTCTACTGGTCACTGACTGCTGATGGGATGCCGCTGGATACCAAGAAGCAGATCTATGCCATCGGCTTTGCCATCTACGGCCTGTCTGAGTATGCGCGGGCTACGGGCGACGAGGAAGCCCTCGCCCATGCCGTGAAGCTCTTCTTCGACATAGAGAATCATAGTTTCGATACCGTGAAGAACGGCTACTTCGAGGCCTTCACCCGCGAGTGGGGCGATATCGCTGATATGCGTCTGAGCGACAAGGATGCCAATGAGCGCAAGACGATGAATACCCATCTGCACATTCTCGAGCCGTACACCAACCTCTACCGCATCTGGCCCGACCAACGGCTGCGGGCCGCCATCCAAAACCTTGTCGACATCTTCCTTACAAAAATCCTTGATGCCGACACTCGCCGCATGCATCTCTTCTTCAACGACGACTGGCAATCGATGGTTCCCGGCACATCCTATGGACACGACATAGAGGCGTCATGGCTCATCCACGAAGCCATGAACGTGGTAGGGAATACATCGCATGATTCAGAGACGTCGGACACTCCTGGTCCTCAGGTACTTGCCCCCTGGTTCCAGACATTGCTCACCCTCGATCCTCTCGCCGAGCCACGACAGTGGTGGGAGTATGCCGAGACGGTGGTGGGATACCTCAACATCTGGCAGCATACGGGTAATGACGAGGCCATGAATAAGGTGATGGAGACATGGACATTCATCAACGACTACCTCATCGATCGCGAGGCAGGGGAGTGGTACTGGTCGGTGACGTCCGATGGCACACCTCTTCGCACGGAGGACAAGGCAGGCTTCTGGAAGTGTCCCTATCACAACAGCCGCATGTGCCTCGAGATCATCGAACGTCTCTCCGCTGTGTAACCCACGGGCTGTTAGAAGCTGTTTTAAAATGGTTCACGAAAATAATTATAGGTTGTTTTTTATTGG
>JAUNNV010000038.1:17142-18370 GCA_030531335.1 Bacteroidales bacterium | reverse complement strand
AAATTCGCTTCGCAGATTTTCTTCCTCGCCTCAGCAGACCACAAGCAAGCTTGGGCTCTGCGTTCGGCTCGTCGAAAATTCGCTTCGCAGATTTTCTTCCTCGCCTCAGCAGACCACAAGCAAGCTTGGGCTCTGCGTTCGGCTCGTCGAAAATTCGCTTATTTGAAGGAGCAACCGACGCCAAACCGAGCGACATCAAACTTGTTTGAACAATCGTGCAATCGAGAGCAGAGGCCAAGCGGATGGTGAGCTGGTCGAACCATGCTTGGACTATGCCGAGAGCAGCCGATTGAAAAGGGTACTTAATGTCCGAGGTGCGAAGGAGGAAGACTAAGTCAATGGGGCTCCATTGTGACTGAAAAGAAACGAACTTTTCAGCCGGAAAGATCTTATAAAAGATTTTGGAACATTTCAAAACAGTTTCTAAATCCACCAATAAAAAAGGGACTGTCAAAAGCCCCTCTATCTCATTCTGTTTCATTCTCCGATTCCTTCTTTGCTTCCATCAACTTCCTCATCTTATAAACCCGTGGAGTCATACCCACCAACCGATAGAACGCGGCATAAAAGGATTGTCGGTTGGCAAACCCCACCATTACACTGATGTCGGCCACATTCAGTTTTGAATAGCGTTTTTCGGCCAGCAATTTCAGTGCGTCGCGTACCCTGTACCGATTGAGAAGGCTTGAGAAATTCATTCCAAACCTATCGTTTATCACTGCGCTCAAATAGCGCGTATTGGTTGACAAGTCTTTAGCCAATTCCTTAGCCGAATAATCGGGATTACGATAATTTCTTTTCGATACGACCAATTTATAGACTCCCTTTTCCAGTTTGTCCGCCAGTTTGGAATTGATTTTTTTCCTGTAAACCGCCTCCTTGTTTTGCTTTTCCCTGATATTATACGGCATTTTCTTCTGCTCCGCAGGTATTTCGCTCATTGTCCATGCTTTTTTGAAAACTATCGCAAAGATAATGAAAGTTTTATCTCAAGAACCAATCTCCAACAAAAAAAGCGTAAATAATGACAAGAATCTTATGGGAATTTGTCTATATTCGCCTTTGTTTGTTGAATCTACATGATTGTCCGGCCAATAATGACAGCAACCACATTGAATCCAACGAAGAAGAAAGATGACTTTACGACATGCTTCGCAAATGGACGAGTCCACAAAAGAAATATCGCCTGAGAGGAAGAAATTTAGTCGTTTCAAACCATGAGACCATC
>JAUNNV010000038.1:0-17132 GCA_030531335.1 Bacteroidales bacterium | reverse complement strand
AAGAAAAATTGAGAATGCCTAAGCGAAACAACATTCCCCCTTCCATGCGTCGCGATTTGGAGGCCAAGAGAGCATTTCCTCCCCTCGAACGCCATCGTGCGGACACCTCAAAGCGTTTTCAACTCGTGAATGTACTTTTCAGGCGAGGTGGCCTTGAACACTGCGCTACCAGCCACCAGTACATCGGTGCCTGCCTCGACCAACAGTTTCCCGGTTTCCGTGTTCACTCCCCCATCCACCTCTATCAGCACATCCTTGCCACATTCGCGAATCATGCTTTTCAGTTCGCGTACCTTGTCGATGGTTTCCACGATGAATTTCTGTCCACCAAAACCAGGATGCACACTCATCAGCAGCACCATATCTACCCGTGGCAGTATGTCGCGAAGCACGTTCACGGGTGTTTCCGGACAGAGTGTCACTCCAGCCTTCATGCCGGCAGCATGGATTGCGTCAATCACCTCTTCGAGATTGTCCCGGCAAGCCTCGTAATGTACGTTCATCATCATTGCGTCCAGTGCAGCCACCTCACGGATGAACTTTTCGGGCTTGACAATCATCAGATGCACGTCGAGCGGTTTCCGCGCGTGTTTCCTTACATGCTCCAGCACGGGGAAACCAAACGAAATGTTAGGCACGAACACACCGTCCATCACATCACAATGATACCAATCCGCTTCGCTGGCGTTCAGCATCTCAATGTCGCTCTTCAAGTTCGAGAAATCAGCCGACAACAAGCTGGGAGCAATCAATACTTCCTTCATATCGTTTCTATTGTTTATGTTTGAGTTTTTCCTTCAAGTAACGCGCGGTATATGATCGTTCGCATCGCGACACCTCCTCGGGTGTTCCTGTAGCCACCACATAGCCACCTTCCTCTCCGCCCTCGGGGCCGAGGTCGATAAGGTAGTCGGCACACTTTATCACATCCATGTTATGTTCGATGACCACTACAGTATGCCCTCTGGCTATCAACGCATTCAGCGACCGCATCAACCGATCGATATCGTGCACGTGAAGCCCTGTGGTGGGCTCGTCGAAAATGAACAACGTGGGGGCGGTTTTTTCGAGCGACAAGTAGTAGGCCAGCTTCACCCGCTGGTTCTCCCCTCCCGAGAGTGTCGATGACGATTGCCCCAGCTTCACATAGCCCAACCCCACGTCCTGCAAGGTTTTCAGGCGTTTGGTTATCTTAGGTTGCTTGTGTTCCGTGAAGAATTCCAATGCCTGATTCACTGTCATGTCGAGTACATCCGACACCGTCCGATCGTGGAATTTCACCTCCAAGGCCTTCGAGTTGAAGCGTTTGCCATGACACGCCTCACACTCCAACACCAAGTCGGCCATGAATTGCATCTCCACCGTCACCGTTCCATCGCCCTTACATTCCTCGCAACGTCCACCTTCGGTGTTGAACGAGAAGAACCCAGCTGAATAGCCCATTTGTTTCGACAACGGTTGATCCGCATACAGTTTCCTTATTTCATCGTAGGCTTTGATATAGGTCACAGGGTTGCTTCGGGTGTTTTTCCCGATAGGATTCTGATCGACAAGCTCCACCCGCTCGATGGATTTCACATCGCCTCCTATGCTCTTGAATTCACCAGGCACCTCACTATTCGTGCCCAGTTCCCTGCACAATGCCTGATAAAGCACATCACGCACCAATGTACTCTTGCCCGATCCGCTCACGCCCGACACGACGGTCAACACATGCAATGGGAACTTCACATCTATCCCTTTCAGGTTGTTAGCCCTGCATCCTTTCAACTCGATGTAACTGTTCCACGGCCGACGCACGACAGGCATCTCTATTGTTTCCTCACCAAGCAAATAACGCACGGTGTAACTTTGGGAGTTGGGTCGCAAATCGTCCATGTTTCCTTCATACACAATCTGTCCGCCATGCCGACCCGCCTCCGGGCCGACGTCGATAATATAATCGGCCGCACGTATTATCTCCTCATCGTGTTCCACCACCACCACCGTATTGCCTAACTGCTGCAACTGACGAAGCACCCCGATGAGACGTCCCGTGTCGCGACTGTGCAAACCAATGCTTGGCTCATCGAGCACATACAACGAACCCACCAGACTACTGCCCAACGATGTCACGAGGTTGATGCGCTGACTCTCTCCTCCCGACAACGAATTGCTGAGCCTATTCAGCGTGAGATAACCAAGCCCTACATTCACAAGCAACTCCAGACGTATAATGATTTCATGCAGCAAGCGTTTCCCCGCCAATTGCTCCTGTGGATCCAACGTCAGGTTTCTGAAAAAATCGTATAACTGGCTCACAGGCATATCCACCACGTCCGTGATACTCTTCCCTCCAATTTTCACATAGCCCGCCTCGCGTTTCAATCGTGTTCCCTTGCACGAGGGACAAATGGTTTTCCCTCGAAACCGAGCCAACATCACCCTGTATTGTATCTTGTACTGGTTCTCCTGCAACATGGCGAAAAACGAGTCTATGCACACACTGTCCCTGCCGTTTCCATGCCACAAATAGTCTTTTTGCTCTTGCGTCAATGAATAATAAGGCTCGAATATCGGGAAATCCGCCTCCGGTGCCTGTTGGATTAAGGCATTTTTCCATTCGTTCATTTTCTCACCTCGCCAGCAATACACAGCCCCCTCATAGACGCTCAACGACGTGTCGGGCACCACCAACCGTTCGTCAATACCAATGACCCGTCCAAATCCTTCACATTCTGGACAGGCTCCAATCGGAGAATTGAACGAGAACATCTGGTCGGACGGTTCCTGAAACTCCATTCCGTCGGCCTCAAGCCTGCTGCTGAAAGTCACCAGTTCGGTATCGCCACCCTCATTGAAGAACCGAAGCATACACACGCCATGTCCCTCAAACATGGCTGTCTGCACAGAATCGGCAAGGCGGCTTGCAGCATCCTTTGAATGGTTCGCCGACATACGATCGACCAGCAAATACACATCGCTTCCAACAGTCCGTTCCGGCTGTAGATGTTGCAGGAAGTCCTCTATCTGCATTACGTTTCCCACACATTCCACCCGGGCAAATCCCTGCTTCAGATACTCCTCCAGTTGCGTATCCAACGTGCGTCCGTCAGAGACGGTCAATGGAGCCAGCACCATGAAGCGCGTGCCCATAGGTCGTTCCATGACGTGCCTGACGACATCCTCCACACTGTGTATCCTTACCTCATGCCCACTTATGGGCGAAAACGTATGTCCCACACGAGCATAGAGCATCCGCAAGTAATCGTAGATCTCGGTACCCGTGCCCACGGTAGAACGAGGGTTGCGGCTACTCACCTTCTGCTCTATCGCTATGGCAGGGGGCAAGCCCTTGATGAAGTCACATTCCGGCTTGCTGAGTCTGCCCAAAAACTGTCGGGCGTAGCTACTCAAGCTTTCCACGTACCTGCGTTGTCCCTCGGCATAAAGCGTGTCGAAAGCCAACGACGATTTTCCAGAACCCGACAACCCCGTCACGACTACAAACTTACCTTGGGGAATGTTCACATTCACATTCTTCAAGTTGTTTACCCTGGCTCCCTTGACATATATGTATTTTTCTTCCGGCATCAATCTTTGCGTTTGGGTTGCAAAGGTAGGAAGTTTTTCATATCTTTGCGCCATGAAACGTAACATTTTATTCTTTGTGGCACTGATTCTCTGTGCCTCTCTTTTTCCGAAAAGTCCAAAACGCGAGTTTCGCGGTGCATGGATACAGTGTGTCAACGGACAGTTCCAAGGTCTTTCCGCGCAGCAAATGCAGCAGAAGCTTACCAACCAGCTCAATGCCTGCCAACAGGCGGGCATCAACGCTATCATTTTTCAGGTCAGGGCCGAAGCCGATGCACTCTATGCATCCTCGCTCGAACCTTGGAGCCGTTTTCTCAGTGGCGTACAAGGACAGCATCCCGGATGGGATCCCCTCCAATGGATGATTGCCGAGTGTCACCGACGTGGCATGGAACTCCACGCATGGATCAATCCTTACAGGGCACTTACCAAGAGTACCTCCAACCCAGCCTACTCCCACCCTACTCGGCAACATCCCGATTGGTTCTTCCGCTACAATGGGCAGCTTTATTTCAATCCTGCCCTGCGCGAGTGCCGTGAATGGATTTGCCGTATCGTACTCGACATCATTTCGCGCTACGATGTCGATGCCATACACATGGACGACTACTTCTATCCCTACCCTGCAGCAGGTGAGCAAATCCCCGACACAAACACCTTCAATGCCTACCGAGGCTCTTTCACCGACATCGGCAACTGGCGGCGCAACAACGTGAACATGCTCATCCGCGACCTCCATCAACTGATAGCCGACAACAAGCCGTGGGTGAAACTCGGCATCTCGCCTTTCGGCATCTACCGCAACCAGTCGACAGACCCACAAGGAAGCCGCACCAATGGCCTGCAAAACTACGACAACCTTTATGCCGACATATTGCTATGGGTCAACAACGGATGGGTCGATTACAACATACCACAAATCTATTGGGAAAACGGCAATCGTGCAGCCGACTACGACACCCTCATCCGCTGGTGGAACGACCACGCCTCCAAGCGTCCACTCTTCATCGGGCAAGATGTGCTACGTACCGTGAAACATGGCGACATGCAACGCAAGATGCAGCTACAACGTTCCATGCCCAACGTGCAAGGCAGTTGCCAGTGGTATGCCGATGCACTCATCGACAACCCCGGAGGCTACACCCAGGCACTCGTAGGCACCTACCATCGTTATCCCGCGCTCATTCCCACCAGTCCGTTTATCGACCCCGTCGCACCCCAAAAGGTGAAAAAGCTGAAAGTAGTCTGGACCGCCGACGGCCCGGTGCTTTTCTGGACGGCCCGTCAGCAAAGAAACGAGTTCGACCGCACGACCCGCTTCGTGGTGTATCGTTTCCTTCCCGGCGAGCGTGTCAACTTGGACGACCCCTCCAAAATCATCGCCATCACACCCAGCACATTCCTTCCCCTTTCCTATCAAGGAGGAGAAATCAAATACACTTACGTGGTTACAGCTCTCGACCGTTTGCACAACGAATCGAAAGCTGCCAAACGTAAGGTTAGACTTTGAGTGACGGTGTGACTTATCGCGCTATCCGAAACCATCGGTAGTCAACCTCGATCAAAATCCACAAACAAAAAGCCTTCTCTCGAAATCAAATGAGAGAAGGCCTTTCTTTTTATCTTTTCAGTTCTTAAATGCGCCGAACGGCGGGAGGATTATTCCTCGCCGCCCCAGTTCATCTTGCTCATGCGAATGTAGCTTTGGTAACGCTTCTGTGCCATGTCCTGACATGCGTTGAACAGGTCGGCAGCCTCGGTAGGATATTGTTTCAGTACCGATGCAAAGCGAACCTCGCCCTTGAGGTAATCTTGGAATGCCTCCCACTTAGGCTCCTTGGAGTCGAGCGAGAATGGGTTCTTACCTTCTGCTTCGAGTGCTGGGTTGTAGCGCCACAGATGCCAGTAACCACATTCTACGGCTGCGGCCTCTTCGGCTTGTGCCTTGCCCATGCCCTTCTTCAAGCCATGGTTGATACAGGGTGCATAAGCGATGACAACAGATGGGCCTGGATAGGCTTCGGCCTCGCGGATAGCCTTGATACACTGGCTGTTATCGGCTCCCATGGCTATCTGTGCCACATATACGTAACCGTAAGTGGTGGCAATCATGCCAAGGTCTTTCTTGCGTACCCGCTTGCCCGATGCGGCGAACTTGGCTATGGCACCTAATGGTGTCGATTTGGAAGCCTGACCTCCTGTGTTGGAATATACCTCGGTGTCGAGCACGAGTATGTTGACATCCTCGCCCGATGCGATGACATGATCGAGACCTCCGTAACCGATGTCGTAGGAGGCACCGTCGCCACCGATAATCCATTGGCTACGCTTTACAAGATAGTCTTTCAGCTCAAGAATCTTCTTACAGGTGTCGCACTGACATGCCTCACAGCCGGCAATAATCTGGGGAGCCAAGGCCTTGGTGGCATCGGCATCGTTTTTCTTGGCGACCCATTCGGCAAAGAGTATCTTAAGCTCATCGGAACAACACGTGCAGGCTTGTGCCTCGGTCATGAGCTTTTCAAGACGCAGCTTGAGCTTCTTGTTGGCAATCTGCATACCCAGTCCATATTCACAGAAGTCCTCGAACAGGGAATTGGCCCATGCCGGACCCTGGCCCTTCTCGTTGGTAGTGTATGGGGTGGAAGGAATGGAACCCGAATAGATGGACGAGCAACCCGTGGCGTTCGACACAATCATGCGGTCGCCAAAGAGCTGGGCAATGAGTTTCACGTAAGGAGTCTCGCCACAACCAGAGCATGCACCCGAGAATTCGAACAGAGGTGTAGCGAACTGGCTGTTCTTGGGGCTCTGTTTGATGTCGATGAGCGACTGTTTGGTCTTGACGTTCTTGACGCAATATTCCCAATTTTGTGCCTCGCCGAGTTCCTGCTCCAAGGGTACCATCTTGAGGGCTGGTCCCGTCTTAGGCATACCAGGACACACATCAACGCAGTTTCCACAACCAAGACAATCCATGACACCCACTTGCATACGGAACTTCATACCTTTCATGGCGGCAGGAGCCTTCATCTCTATCATGTCGGCATTGAGACCTGCAGCTTCAGCATCGTCGAGTACGAACGGACGGATGCAAGCGTGAGGACAAACAAAGGCACACTTGTTGCACTGGGTACAGTTGGCTGCCGTCCAAGTGGGCACAAAAGCTGCCACGCCACGCTTCTCGTAGGCTGCAGTACCCACAGGCCATGTGCCATCCTCGCTGCCCTTAAATGCGCTTACAGGCAACAGGTCGCCGTTCTGGGCGTTGATGGGGCGTACCACTTCGTTGATGAATGCGGGGTCGTCGTTGGCCTTGGCCTCATCAGCTGGCAGGTTAGCCCACGCGGCATCAATGGATAGTTGTTGGTATTCGTCTCCGCGATCGACTGCCGCATTGTTCTTATCGACTACATCCTGGCCTTTCTTGCCATACGACTTAACGATGAACTTCTTCATCTGCTCAACGGCCAATTCGACAGGGATGACACCTGTGATACGGAAAAACGCACTCTGGAGGATGGTGTTGGTACGGTTGCCCAAACCAATTTCCTGTGCTATCTTGGTCGCATTGATGTAATATACGGTGATATTGTTTTGCGCGAAGTATTTCTTCACATTGTTCGGCAGGTTCTTGGCCAGCTCTTCGCCCTCCCAGATGGTGTTAAGCAGGAATGTGCCATTCTTCTGCAAACCACGGGTAACATCGTACATGTGGAGGTATGCCTGCACGTGGCATGCCACGAAGTTAGGTGTGTTTACCAAGTAAGTGGAGCGGATTGGAGTATCGCCAAAACGCAAGTGAGAGCAGGTGAAGCCTCCCGACTTCTTGGAGTCGTAGCTGAAGTAAGCCTGACAATACTTGTTGGTGTTGTCGCCAATAATCTTGACGGAGTTCTTGTTGGCACCCACAGTACCATCGGCACCGAGTCCGTAAAACTTAGCCTCAAACATGCCCTTGCCACCCAATGCAATCTCTTCCTTCTTTGGAAGTGAGGTGAAGGTGACATCATCGACGATGCCGAGAGTGAACTTGTTCTTAGGCTCGTTCATGGCAAGATTTTCATAGACTGCCAGAATCTGGGCGGGAGTGGTGTCGCGTGAGCCCAAGCCATAACGGCCACCTACGATGACTGGTTTGTCGGCGATAGTCGAGAAGGCCTCGACAACATCCATGTAGAGTGGTTCGCCAGCTGCTCCCGGCTCCTTGGTGCGATCGAGAACGGCAATGCGCTTGACGGTCTTAGGCAACACGTCGAGCATGTACTTGGGTGCGAATGGTCGATAGAGGTGTACACTGATCATACCCACCTTCTGGCCTTGTGCGTTGAGGTAGTCGATGACTTCACGAATAGCCTCGGTGACAGAACCCATGGCGATGATGACACGGTCGGCATCAGCTGCACCATAGTAATTGAAGGGTTTGTACTCACGACCTGTGATGTCGCTGATTTTCTTCATGTAGTCAGCTACGATTTCAGGAATGGCCTCGTAGTACTTGTTGGAGATTTCGCGGTGCGTGAAGAACGTGTCGGGATTCTCGGCCATACCACGATTTACCGGATGTTCGGGGCAGAGTGCACGTTGGCGGAACTCAGCCAAAGCCTGCTGATCGATGAGCGGAGCGAGGTCCTCATTCTGGAGGGCTTCAATCTTCTGAATCTCATGAGAGGTGCGGAAACCGTCGAAGAAATTGACGAACGGCACGCGGCTCTTGATGGTCGATAGATGAGCCACACCAGCCAAGTCCATTACTTCCTGAACAGAACCTTCGGCCAACATGGCAAAACCCGTCTGACGGCACGACATCACATCCTGATGGTCGCCAAAGATACAAAGAGAGTGGGAAGCCAGGGTGCGGGCAGATACATGGAACACGCATGGAAGCAGCTCGCCCGCAATCTTATACATGTTGGGAATCATCAAGAGCAAGCCCTGTGAGGCGGTGTAGGTTGTTGTAAGCGCACCAGCCTGTAGAGAGCCATGAACGGCACCGGCGGCACCGCCTTCCGACTGCATTTCCTGCACGAGCACGGTTTCTCCGAAAATGTTCTTACGACCAGCAGCAGCCCATTCATCAACATGTTCGGCCATGGTTGACGACGGGGTGATGGGATAGATGGCAGCAACCTCCGTAAACATGTAGGAGATGTGAGCAGCTGCTTCGTTACCATCACAAGTAATCAGTTTTTTTTCCTTTGACATAATGTTTGTTATTTTAACAAAAAAATCTTTTTTGGTTGCTATCAATACAAGAATCCGAAAAGCCACAACGGAATGGTGTTGCCGGAGCCTTTGAGGAGGCCATCGACGGCATAATATACGTCGGGAACGACCTTTAACCTGGTGTCGGAAGTGCAGATGCGAAAACGCAGGTCGTCATCGACCCAAAAGGTGAAATTCTTGTCGCCCTTGTAGAGTTTGTGGTCTTTGTAGAGGGTGTTCATGAAGAAGGTCTCATCAATAGTCTGCTTGTCGGCCTGTGAGGGATACATGGCAAACAGCAAGTTGGAATTGTGCATCATGACCCGGGATGGTTTCTTCGGAAATGTCTCGCCACGCGGATAGACCATGTTGAGCAGGCGTGCATCGGTGAGATACTTGATGTAGTTCATGATGGTGGCACGGCTGGTCTGCACCTCGTTGGACAATTTGCTTACGTTGGGCGCGACAGGCCCGTCGATGGCAATGAGGTGGAACAGCTGCTTTATCTTCGTCAGGTACTTCAGTTCTATTTGCTGTATGAACAGAATATCGACTTCAATCATCATGTTCATGGTCTTCAGTAAGTTCTCGTCGAAATTTCGTTTCTCCAAATAGAAAGGATAGAAGCCATGGTGCAGATAGTCGGCGAAATAGTCGAGCGGATTGACATTGTTGAGCACCGTTTGGGCTATCTGCTCGTGGTTCCGAAGTATTTCCTGTAGGCTGTAGGCATGGAAATGATGATGTCCTTCGAGGTTGAGGAATTCACGGAAGGAAAATCCACGTAGGTAATACACTTTCACCAGGTCGCGCAGCAAAGGGTTTTCTTCCTTCAGACGCATGACCGACGAACCGGTGAATATAATCTGGAGTTCGGGATAGCGGAAGTAACATTCGCGCAGGTCTTGGCTCCAGTTGGAATATTTGAACATCTGGTCTATAAGCAACACCCGGCCGCCATTGGCGATAAAGTCGGCGGCGAACTTCACCAACGAATAATGTGTGAAATAGAAATTGTTCATGTTGATGTAAAGGCAACTTCTATCTGTGGGATCGAAATGTTCCTTTGCATATTGCAGCAAGAAAGTGGTCTTCCCGACTCCTCGTGTTCCCTTAATGCCTATCAAGCGATCATGCCAGTCTATCTCGTCCATCAGGGCTCGGCGTACCGGCACCCGCAGGTTCTCGACCAAACATTGATGTGTCTTGTACAAACTTTCCATAAATGCAAATTTCCTCGCTACAAAGGTATAAATTATTTTTTGATTTTTGTCACACCTGTTTTGCAAACCTCATTATTTTTTGATATTTTTGTAAAATTATGAGTGGATTATACATTTTCAATGCCGACAACGACATGGCACTGGCGCACAACGAACCATATTATGTGGCACCAGCCCGAATTCGGAAAATAATGGCCGACCTGGCGGAACTACCTCATTGGTATGCCAATCCTTGTTCCGAAGGCGTGCATCCATGGGGATGGAGTCGGGCGTTGATAAGTCGTTTGGAACGAATGGGAATAAGACGTGAATCGCTCCCCGAAGATGGATGGATCCAGCACTACAGGGCACTGTCGAGCAGGGACACGGCGGTAAGATTGTTGGGCTTCCTACGCAGCATTCCGCGAACTTGTGGCGTGTCGGTCTGGTGTGGAACTTACGATGAAGTGATGCAGTTCATCGGAATTCACCAGCGGGTCGTGATGAAGGCACCCTGGTCGGGGAGCGGCAAGGGGTTGCAGCAAGTGCACGGCATCATGACTCCTTCGGCAGAAGGTTGGACACGTCGCATCTTGAGCGGACAAGGAGCCGTGGTGTGCGAGCCAATATATAATAAGGTATGCGATTTCGCTCTGGAATTTGAGCACAAGAACAACAAAATGAATTTTGCCGGATATAGTTTGTTCGAAACTGACAACAATGGGAAATACAAGGGCAATCTGCTGGCATCGAACGACTACATAGCGGACAAACTGGCAAGCTAAAACATAACACTCGAAAAGGTGAGACAACTCATTGAACTCATACTGGGCTCAGGGTTGCACGGCATTGACACGCCGTTGGGCGTGGATATGATGGTGTGCGACTGTGGAGGGGAAATGCTGCTTCACCCTTGTGTGGAAGTGAATTTACGTATGAATATGGGACTGCTGAGCCGCATCTACTTCGACCGCTACTGCAAACCCTGTCAGTTGGGACGGCTCGTCGTGGAATATTACCCCAAACAAGGCATGGCCTTACAGGAACATGAGCGCATGAGAAAAAAAGACCCTACGTATCGTTCGCTCACAGCCGTGAACCCCGACACGCAGGGACATGTGTATGTGCGTTTTCAATGACAATGGCCGCAGCCGCAACCATCGTGATGGTGGTGCTCGCCTTCGCAACCGCAATCGCCTCCACAACCGCCTCCGCAGCAATCGCAGTGACAACCCTCGTTTTCGAGCTGGTTCATCATGTTGGCAATCTCCTTTTCCGTGGCGGGACGGTTTTCTATGACCTCACCCATGAACGTAAGATCCTTGCCGGCCAATGGATGATTGAGATCGACAGTGACACTCTCCAAGCCAACCTTCTTGATGGTAGCATAGAACTGATGCCCCTCGCCGTCCTGTAAGGGTACAATCGCTCCCTCAAAGATGTTTTTCTTGTCGAACACGCCATCAACCTCAAACATCGACTTTTCCACTGTGCGGACTCCTTCGGACACATACTCGCCGTATGCCTCGGACACAGGGATGGTAAATTGGAAAGAAGAGCCCTCGGGCTTGTCGAACAACTCGTTCTCGAAACGTTCCAACGTGCCGTTGAGACCGGTAATAAAAGCAAACGGATCGTCCTTGGTTGCCTCCTCGACCACCTCCTTCTTGGTTCCTTTCATCACATACAAGCGGTACGCGACCTTTATCATGTTGTATTCCATAAAACAGTAATGGTAAATAGAAAATATTAATATTGTTAATTGCTCGCAAAGATAAGAAAAACTTCCTATTTTTGCAGCGATTATGGAAAAAACAGGAGAATATAAACGCTACTGTGCCTCATACTTGGTGAACAGCAAAGGGAAACTAACCTATTCGGCACTGGGCAACGAGCTACTGAACTGTGCCGGCATCCATGCCAACGAACGTGGCTTCGGACGGAAAACAACCAGTGATGGGACATACGGCTGGGTGCTCTCACGACTGGTAATGGAAATGAACGACATGCCTGGCGAATACGAGGACTTCACTCTACGCACATGGGTGGAAAGCATTTACCGCACGTTTACGAACAGGAATTTCGAAATCCTAAACCACAAAGGCCATAGCATCGGGTTTGCGCGGTCGGTGTGGGCCATGATTGAAATGGAGAAACGGCAAGCCGTCGATTTGCTCTCAATGCATGGCGAGAACATGGCGGCGAGTGTGGATGCCGAAAAAGAATGTCCAATCGACAAGATGTCGCACATCAGGGTACATGCAGAAACACCCATCGTGCAAAACGCCGTGAAATGGTCGGACATCGACATCAACCAGCATGTGAACTCCATGAAGTACACAGAACACATATTCGACCTTTTCAGCCTGCAATGGCACGAGGCGCATCCCACCCGACGTTTCGAGATTGCCTACATGACAGAGACACGCTATGGCGACACGTTGGGCTACTATATGGACGAAGTGAACGAGAAGGAATACGTCATCGAAATCCGAAAGAACGACACGACCCCTGTGGTCCATAGCCGCATCATATTCGCATGAGTCCAACGAGCCATACCGCATCCACCTGCTTCCGCAAACACTCGATCGTTAGCGTGTTGTTGTTGGCAGTCCTGACATGCCTGCCTCTCGGCGTTGGGGCACAGAGTTATGCGGAGTGTGCGGCCAAGGGTGTAGAATATGCGGAACAAGACAGCCTTGAACTGGCCCAATACTGGATAGAAAGAGCCCTGAAAGAAGAGCCGGCAAACATGAAGAACGCCATGCTGCTATCCAATTTAGGCACCATACAACGCCGTATGGGCAAGAAGGAGGATGCGCTTGCCTCATACGACCTGGCGCACAACATCACACCTTATAGCATCACCATCCTGCTCAACCGGGCTTCGTTGTGCCTCGACATGAACCTGCTCGACAGGGCTTATACCGACTATTGCAACGCACTCGACATAGACCCGGAATGTCAGGAGGCCCTGACATTCCGCGCCTACATCTACATGCAGCGACACGAATTCGGACAGGCGAAAGTGGATTACATCCGCTTGCTGCAAAAGAATCCATCGGACAAGACGGCCCGATTAGGAAAGGCCTTTGCCGACCAATACATGCAACACTATCGCGAATGTCTGGAAGAACTGGAACGGATGGCCACCGACTATCCCAACGATGTGACCTTGCTGAAAGCACGTGCCAACGTGGAGATTGAGATGAGAACCTTCGACCTGGCATTGCTGACACTCGAAAAAGCCATGCGCCTTGCTCCGACTGATGCCGACATAGTAGTGACATGCGGACAGGTGTATCTGATGCAGGAACGCTATCATGAGGCATTCGTCGCCTTGGAGAAAGCTGCCGACATGGGTTACCCCAGAGCCCTCCTCTCCGACCTGTTGAAACAAGCCAAAACGAAAAAATGAATAAGAAAACGAAACAGACATCATGATTGATGAGAACAAATCAAAATTATGAACGAACAAATCAAAACGATGAGACCTAATACTGTTTACGTCTCAAGTATTCTAAAAGAAAAATTCCCCCATGCGGCGGAAGAACTATTCTCTGTTTTAAGAAAGCATAAGGTCACCGTTAAAGAACTCAATAACACCAAGGATATTTGGTGTCGTGACTATATGCCAGTGCAGAATAGCATGGGAGAACTCATACAATTCAAGTATAACCCTTCATATTTGAGGGGTAAGACGGAATGGGAAGAGTCAAGAAGCGACGTTCGTGAAGTTTGTTCCTCAAATGGCATAACCCCAATATTCTCGAATTTAAACATTGATGGCGGTAACGTGATACTATGCGAAGACAAGGCTGTCCTTACCGATAGAATCTTCCTTGAAAACCCAGGATACGACAAGAATAGGCTCATCTCTGAACTGGAAGGACTTCTCAAGGCAAAAGTGATAATCATTCCGGCTATCAAAACAGATGTGACTGGTCATGCTGATGGTATGGTTCGATTCGTTGATAAAGACACTTTATTAGGAAACGACCTGAATGTTGAGTATAAGTATATTCGCGATGGCATCAATAAAGCATGTTCCGAGAATGGACTGAACTACATCAACGTACCTTTCTTTGAGCAAAAATCCAACAAGAATCATCCAATGAACGCTATTGGCATTTACGTGAACTATCTTGAAGTTGACAATCTGATTGTACTCCCCAAGTTCAATGTTGATGGCAATCGTGACGAAGAGACGATAGGACTGTTCAAGAAGATTTTCCCAAATCGAATCATTGAGACTATTGATTACAATGAAGTCGCTCTCGAAGGCGGTCTGTTGAATTGCTCAACGTGGACAATCCACGAACAAATCATCCAATAAATATATTTTCATGAAAAATCCCGTGCTTATTGCTGGTCCATGTGTCGTCGAGAGCATGGACGTGTTGGAAACAGTTGCAGAAGAGCTGGTTCGGCTGAATGCGAAATACGACATCGACATCATATTCAAAGCCTCCTTCGACAAGGCCAACCGCACCTCCATCAAGAGTTTCCGTGGACCCGGTATGCAACGTGGCCTGCAAATGCTGGCCGACATCAAGTCGAAATTCGGGCTTCGACTATTGACCGACATTCACGAGACTTATCAGGCAGCACCTGTGGGTGAAGTGGTGGATGTGATTCAAGTGCCGGCTTTCCTGTGCCGGCAGACCGACCTGCTTGTGGCTGCTGCCAACACCGGCAAGACGGTGAACATCAAGAAAGCCCAGTTTCTGAGCGGCGACGACATGCAATATCCTGTACAGAAAGTACTCGACAGTGGCAACTCCAACGTGTGGCTTACCGAAAGGGGCAACATGTTGGGCTACAACAATCTGGTGGTGGATTTCCGCAACATTCCACTCATGAAGCAGTGGACACCGACAGTCATCATGGACTGTACACACGCCGTACAACGCCCCGGAGCCGGCACAGGTTGTAGCTCGGGCAACCGCGAATATGTGCCCATGATGGCCATGGCCGCCAAGGCGTTTGGTGCCAACGGCTTCTTCTTCGAGACACATCCTTATCCCGACAACGCAAAGAGCGACGGACCCAACATGATACAACTCAACCATCTTGAACAAGTAATCCAATCCCTTCTATGACAGAAATACAAAACTATGCAAGGCAGAGCCTCACACTGGAGGCAGAGGCCATCATGGGCATCATTCCACAGTTGGATGAGCAATTCGACAAGGCAGTGGACCTGATGTATCGTTGCACCGGGAAAGTCGTAATCACCGGTGTGGGCAAGAGCGGTCATATCGGAGCAAAAATCGCCGCCACACTCAGCAGCACGGGTACACCGGCCTTCTTCATGCAAACACTCGATGCCTTCCACGGCGACTTGGGCATGATTGCTCCCGGCGATGTGGTGTTGATGATAAGCTATTCAGGACAGACCGATGAGCTGCTTCGTGTAGTGCCCTTCATTGAGCATCGGCACATCCCCATCATTTCCATCACCGGCAATGCGCAGTCGCTGCTTGCCCGCCACAGCACCTGCCACATCATGGCCAGCGTGGAACGCGAGGCCTGTCCGCTCAACCTGGCACCCACAAGCTCGGTCATCGCGGCTCTTGCCGTAGGCGATGCCTTGGCCTGTGCACTGATAGAGCTGCGTCATTTCCGTCCGAACGATTTCGCACAGTTCCATCCGGGAGGAAGCCTGGGAAGGCGCTTGTTGACAAAAGCCAAGGACGTAATGCGGACCACCGACTTACCTGTTATTTCCCCGACAATGTTGTTGGGCGATGTGGTAATCCACATCAGCGAGGGGAAAATAGGCCTATGTGTCATCGTGGAGGATGGGAAGATACAAGGTATCGTGACCGATGGCGACATTCGGCGTGCAATGCAGCACAACCGCCATCGCTTCTTCGACACACCCGTATCGGCCGTAATGACCCGCACACCCAAGTGTGTGCCGCCCGACATGCGAATCATCGACGTGCAGGACTTGATGAACCGCAACGAAATCCATGCGGTGCTGGTCGTTGATGAAAACGGTTCGCTGGTAGGCATCGTAGAGTCGTTCAACTGCAACGTATAATCCAATGATGAATTTCGAATGATGAGTATTCACGAAGCGAATGCTCATCTTACTTCCCGACAAAGGGAATGTAGTAAGAAGACTCCAAGTTCCGCCCGGTACTTCCTCTACGAGAGAGCCGTAAAAATTATTTAGAGGCCAGTAAAATCTTTCTTGAGCCCAGTAATTTCTCTTTTAGCGCAACTATTCAGCAATAGGTACAGTGGTCACGACCATTGCTAAATAATGTTAACACATCAAGCCAGATGCAAAAGATTGGCTATATTTGTAACCCAATGGAAAAAGAATCAATCAATGATTGGAAAGATTTGTTGTATAGGCCACATCACATTAGATAAGATAGTTACCCCCAAGTTCCAAAAACACATGCCAGGTGGCACCGCATTTTATTATGCACATGCCATGAGCCGACTCAACGATTTCAGCCGGTTCTGTTTGGTCACATCGCTGGCCGAATCGGAGATGAAGGTTGTCGATGCAATTCGTGCCTATGGAATAGATGTGAAGGTATTACCCTCCGCACATTCCGTGTATTTTGAAAATACATACAACAAGGACATGAACAACCGGATTCAACGAGTGCTTGCCAAAGCCGATCCTTTCCAAAAAGAAGACCTGACAGACATAGAAGCCGATTTTTTCCATTTAGGTACGTTACTGGCTGATGACTTCTCCACCGAGCTTATCCAATATTTGTCAACCAAAGGAAAAGTATCGGTTGATGCACAAGGGTATCTGCGCGAAGTAAGAGGCCAGAACGTATATGCCGTCGATTGGATAGACAAGTTGAAAGCCTTGCAATACATCGACATCCTAAAGGTCAATGAGTACGAAATGGAAGTGCTTACCGGATATTCCGACCCTGAGAGAGCCGCGTTGCAATTGGCCGATTGGGGTGTCGATGAAGTCGTTGTCACTTTAGGAGACAAAGGATCGCTCATTTATGCCGAACAACGTTTTTTCAAAATCCCAGCATATCCCCCACGTGAGTTGGTTGATACGACCGGTTGTGGAGACACTTACATGGCAGCTTATATCTATTGCCGTAGCCAAGGCATGTCATATTATGGATCAGGATGTTTTGCCGCAGCCATGAGTACGGC
>JAUNNV010000167.1:2183-3911 GCA_030531335.1 Bacteroidales bacterium | reverse complement strand
CAAGCGTGGCGTCTGATTGCTGTGTAATGTAGCTCATATCTTGGAAAGCCGCTCTATGTAGGAGTGGCTTTCTTTTTTTCGAACAACGATTTATCATCGTTTATTTGCGATTGGTAAAAAAAGTGTGTATTTTTGTCGGACATTATAAATACCATAATCAATGAAAACAGTTTTTGACGTTAATGCACACATGCATACCCCTTATTCTTTCAGTGCTTTCACTGATGTTTGTCAAGCTCTTGACATGGCGGCTGCTGAGGGAGTCAAGGTCGTGGGCATCAACGATTTCTATAGTATGGATGGCTATCACGAGTGGCACGATGAGTGCGCAAAGCGTAGTCTCTATCCGCTTTTCAACATAGAATTTATTTCGCTTTGGCAGGAAGCGCAGCGCGATGGCCTTCGTATTAATGACCCTAACAATCCAGGACGCACATACCTCAGTGGCAAGGGATTGACATACCCTGTCATCTTGAGCGGTAAGGAGGCCGAGCAACTGGCTGCAGTAAAGGCAGAAAGCAATCTTCAGGTGGCTCGAATGTGTGAAAAGCTGAATGATCTGTTGGATGCCCACAAGGCTGGGTTCCGTTTGGATTTCGACGAACTGGTGCGCACCCTTACTCGTGGCAGTATGCGCGAACGTCATCTTGCCAAGTCCCTTCGTTTGGCTGTAGAGTCAAAGTTCGGAGATGATGTGGCTGGCATCGTCCAATTCCTTGAGGAACTTTGTGGCAAGCCCTTGAAGAGCGACCCTGCTAATGCTGCTGCCTTGGAGAATGAGTTGCGCGGCAATCTGCTCAAGGCTGGTGGCGCAGCTTTTGTGCCCGAGGATCCCAAGGCATTCCTTCCCATGGAGACGGTTTGCCATATCATCGAGGCTGCTGGTGGTATGCCTACCTATCCTTTCTTGGCTGATGATGCCAAAGGGTGCTTTACCGACTTCGAGGGGGATTTGATGCGGGCTGCTGATACCCTCAAACGTCAAGGTATCCACTCAGTTGAGTTCATCACTACGCGCAATACCACTGCTGTACTTGAACAATATGCAGGTTGGCTTGAGGATGAAGGCTTTGTGGTGACCTTCGGTTCTGAACACAATACCCCATCCATGGAACCCATTCGTCTTCGTACTCGCGACCATGTGGAGGGTCTCTCAGATCGTCTGCGCGAAATCAACTGGCGTGGTGCTTGCCTTGTGGCTGCTCATCAATCGGGCAAGACTACGGCTGATGAGGGTGAGGAGGTAATACTGAAAGCAATAGAAGGATAAAACATTTGTTGAATCTCAACGATAAAAGATATGAAAGAAATTGAAGCTCTGATTCAGATTTCACAGAAATACGGGATGGATTCCCGGTATGTGATTGCCGGAGGTGGCAACACTTCGTATAAGAACAGTGAGCGACTTTGGGTGAAGGCTAGTGGCCATGCTCTCGCCACCATCACCGAAGATGGCTTTGCCGTGCTCGACCGTGCTCTGCTGAACCCCATGGGTGAGAAGGAATACAGCGGTGACAGTGCCCAGCGCGAAGAACAGGTGAAGAACGATCTTGCATCAGCTTGTCTCACCCGCGACCGTCGTCCCAGTGTGGAGACATCCCTCCACAACTGTATGGGCTTCGCCTATGTAGTGCACCTTCACCCCACGTTGGTGAATGGTCTGATGTGCTCGCTGAATGCTGAGAGCATCTGCCGCGAACTCTTCCCCGATGCCCGTTACATCGAGTA
>JAUNNV010000167.1:0-2173 GCA_030531335.1 Bacteroidales bacterium | reverse complement strand
GCATCCTACAAGACTGTGCATGGATGTGAACCTCAGGTTATCTTCCTGCAGAACCACGGCATTTTTGTGGGTGCAGACACAACGGCCGAAATCGAGGCTATCTACGATGATGTGCTGGAAAAACTCGAAGACCATCTTGCTGCGCCTGTTCCCGAAGGTGAGTCTCCTGTCTGCGACTGCATCACCGACACCCTTCCTGCAATCCGTCAGATCCTGTCACGTAGCGGGCGTGGCTTGAAGACGCTGCATGTCACCAACAATGCACTCATCAGTCATTTCGCCGCCAGTGCTGAGGCGTTTGCTAAGGTCGCCATTCCTTTCACTCCTGACATTATCGTTTACTGCAAGTCGCAGTTCATATATATAGCCCCCGAGAGTCCCGAGGATCTTCTCCGTCAGGCAGAAGAAAAGATTGAAACATATGTCGCCCAGCGTGGACATACACCAAAGGTGTTGGTCATCAAGGGCATTGGCCTTGTGGCAGTGGGCGATCATGCCAAAAATGCCGCCATTATCACGGATGTTTTCATTGACGCGTTGAAGGTGGCATGGTATGCGCAGTCGTTTGGCGGTGAGCATGGTATGGAGCCTGCATGGGTGAACTTCATCGACAACTGGGAGGTGGAGAACTACCGTCGCAAGGTGGCAAATGCTGGCCGTCAGGGCCGTATGGAGGGCAAGACCGTCATTGTCACAGGTGCTGCTCAAGGCTTTGGCGAAGGTATCGCCCGTCAGCTTATGAAAGAGGGAGCAAACATCGTCGTGGCTGACCTCAATGATGTCGTAGGTGCTCGTACCGCAGCTTCGTTCAACGAGGCGGCAGGTACGAATCGGGCCATTTTTGTGAAAACGAATGTCAGTGACATGGATAGCTTGAATAACCTCATTCGTACCACGCTGATTGAGTTTGGCGCGCTGGATACATTCGTCAGCAATGCTGGGGTGCTGCGTGCCGGTGGCCTGGATGCCATGACGCCTGAGAACTTCGAGTTTGTCACTCGCATCAACTACATGGCCTATTTCTATTGCGCTAAGGTGGCTAGTCGTGTAATGAAGATTGAGACCCAGTATGATTCCGAATACTTTGCCGATATTGTGCAAGTGAATTCCAAGAGTGGCCTCCGTGGCTCAAAGGCCAACTTCGCCTACGCAGGAGGCAAGTTTGGAGGCATTGGACTCACTCAGTCTTTTGCTCTCGAACTGGCACCTTTCCGTGTGAAGGTCAACAGCGTATGTCCTGGTAATTTCTATGACGGACCGTTGTGGAGCGATCCTGTGAATGGACTGTTCGTGCAGTATCTTGCTGCGGGAAAGGTTCCAGGTGCCACCACCGTTGAGGAGGTCAAGGAATTCTACCTCAATCAAGTTCCCATGCGTAAGGGTTGCAATCCCGTTGATGTTACAAAGGCTATTCTTTATGCGATTGAACAAACCAACGAGACCGGCCAAGCCATCCCTGTCACTGGCGGACAGGTGATGTTGTCCTAAAGTCTTAAGATGACCAATCCATAGTACGTATGTCTGTTCCAACGACCAATACATCTGATTCTTCCCGCATCGTTTTCCTTGACTGGATGCGCTTTCTTGCCTGCTTCTTGGTCATGCTTACGCATAGCGTTGAACCCTTTTATCTTGGTGGCCAGGGCACCCTCGTGCAGACGCAGGGCGATGCACTTTGGGTCACGGGAATCGATTCTGCGCTGCGTGTGTGTATAGGCCTGTTCGTCATGGCTTCAAGTTATCTTCTATTGCCGCTGAAGTACGATTCAGGCACCTTCTTCCGTAGGCGTTTCGTGCGGGTGCTTATCCCCTTTATCGTATGGTCGTTGTTGTACGCGTTGTTCTTCCCTTTCGGGAAGGATGGTGACGCCATCTGTGCATCCTTCCGCCAGCTTGTCTTCAACCTTGATATGAATGCCGGCCATCTTTGGTTCGTGTATATGCTGCTTGGCGTTTATCTTGTCATGCCCATTCTGTCGCCTTGGCTTGAGCGTGCTACCAAGCGCGAGGAGCAGGTCGTGCTCAGTGTCTGGGCATTCACCACGTTTGTACCATTTCTGCGAAAGGCTGCGGCTGCTGTCACTGGTTCAGCTGAACTGTGGGGAGAGGCGAACTGGAACGAATTCGGCACCTTTTACTATGTCAGTGGTTTTCTCGGCTATGTAGTGCTGGG
>JAUNNV010000166.1 GCA_030531335.1 Bacteroidales bacterium | reverse complement strand
TAAACAGTAAACATCATAGATAGTAAATTGTCAAATAGTAAATGAAACACGTTTCACCCATATTTTTGTTCCTTGCCGTGCTCCTCACGGGCTGCCTTTGCCAACACTACACGTTCATCCACCAAGAAAGCATCGGCTTGTTTCTCACCACAAGCGACTATTGGCGCGAGACATTGTCTTACCCATTGCCCATATCCAATTACATCGCCAGTTTCCTCGTACAGTTCTACCGCTTCCATTACGTCGGACCCGCTTTCACGGCCTGTCTGCTCCTTATCCTATATGTAATCCTATTGCGGCTATGCAAGTCGCCCCTTCTCACCATGCTACTCACGTGCACATTGTGGGTGGGTAGCACGTTTGCCGACAGTCCGAAACCTCTCGTCGCCTCCCTCCTCATCGCCTTCGTGCTGCTGCCATGCGTCACGCTGCTTCGCAAGCGTCTGTACATACACCTGTTCGATTTTTCGGCTCCTTCCGTTCGTTCAGCTCAGGATAAGCCAAGCTCGGGAACCCACTTAAGACAAGCGAGATTCCACCTGTCATGGGGCATCGCCATCCTTACCTGTGCCATAGTGGTTGGCCTGCCACATACGAGCAAGACGGAGCAATGGTGCCGGATAGAGCGTGCGGCACAAATGAAAGACTGGGACACCATACTAACCATTGCCACACCCGAGGCCACCCAAACCGACAAGTCGCTGCTACCGTATGCCCTGCTGTCGCTGGCCGGAAAGAACCAACTCGGCCAACGGATGTTCCACTATCCCATTACCGACCGAAACGACTTCGAATTGGAGGGATACTACTACCGCACATTCATTCTTCGACAAGCCCAGGACAAACGAAGCACAAACATCCATGGCGGTGACAACGACACCAACACATTCGATGAGAGCGGCGAGCTGACCTACCGCGCAAACGTCTTCGCCACTTTTCTCTACGACCTCTGCGGCTCCACCAACGAAGCTATCCACAGGCTGGTACAGGCAAGTTGCGACCTCCCCCACGGCACCTCCTTCGGCACCCTCCGGCAGCTCCTCAATCTCCACCGACAAAACGGCAACACTACACTGGCCGTCAAATACTGTGACATACTCTGTCACAGCACCCTGCACAAAAGTTGGGCTGAACGTGTCAAGTCAGGACTGCTGCCCAACGAAATTTCCAAAGTCTTCACCCCCGATGACAACACCCACCAAATAAGCAACAACACATCGGGCCGCACATACATCGTCATGGACGACCTGTCCATCAACCTGGCCGAAATAATCGACCTTGGCAGTGGCGGTACAGCCGCCTTCCCCTTGTTTCTCGGCATCCTGCAAGCCGACCGTCGGCTGGATACATTCGTCATGGCACTGCGACCTCTCGAAAAACACGACAAACAACAATTACCCATCCACTATCAGGAGACATTGCTCGTAGCCGAGAAAGAGCTTAAGATAGACATTTCCGACTTCAACATCGACAAGGTGACACGCGACAAGTTTCAGCGAGGGGATTTCAGCAACTCCTATGCAGCCTATTATTACCAAGGAGAAAGGAAATGATTGCCCCAAATAAACTCACATGACAAATTATTTGGGCTGTCGTACCCCATCGCCAAAGGGCATTGTCTCACTTTCAGAATGAGCCAACGGGTGTGGATAGACGTAGGGAGAAGCCATATCTGTTACCTGTATCACCTCACCTGGAACAGTCTCAAAACAGATTACATGCTCATCGACAGAGTAGAATGTCTTAACATCCGTACACGAACTTACCACCTTGACACGCTCCATAGGAATGTCCGTCTGCAACTTACAAGTATTCCCCTGTTCGCTCTCCACCTGCACAAACACAGTGGCACCAGCCTCACGAGTTGCACTTACCAAGAAAGCACCCTGAGCGCGCATGTTCATGAACGATGCGTCGGGCCATCGCGAAGGTACGCCACCGAACACCCGGATGCAATCCCCCCAATCCTGCATGTAGAACTCATGGAGCGACGACATGGCTGCCAATGGAGTCTCGATGACCGGTCCAGATTCTGCATAAAGGGTGTTAGGCATAAGGAAACGTCGCATGAACACCTCCATCTGTTCCAGTGCGTCATCGCCACGACCCGCAGCGGCCAACATGGCCGCCTTACCTGTGCGCGAATAACCCTGATTGCCCTGCCAACGGTCTATGCTCAATTCCATCCTCGCCCTGTCGGCAGGATTATCCCACCGCAACATATAATAAGGATATATCATGAAGAGATGCGAATAATGTCGATGCGAAGTGTCGAGAAACTCCAGCGTGTCGCTTACCTTGAAGCCCGTCTGATCGTTATAAGGGAAATCCGTCAGGTTGTCGAGGAAATCTTGCCATTGTGCACGCATCGGGTCATTGATACCACATTCGTCATCTATGCGAAGCAATGTGGCAAGTCCCTGACGCAAATTGGCAAGATCGTAGTTGGTGTTCGGACCAGCACACTCTCCTGTATATTCAGGCGAAGCCGTGGGGGGCAACACATATTTGCCATCGACATTCTTTTGCCGGATATGGAAAAACATGTTCACCGCCGACTTCAGCAAGGGAAACAACCGTTCGCGCATTTGTTCCTTGTCGCCGTAAGCATTGCATTGCAACCAGTAGTAATGCAAGGTCCAAGCGAGGTTTCCCACTTCATACTGATTAACGTTAGCAAGTGCCGGATTCAGCGGAGCATGAAAATCATAGGTACAAGTGCGAGGCAGGCAAGCGGCATCCGTCCAACCCTCTTGCCCGGTTATGTCGGTGACATTCCTGCATAGATTGTCGCGATACGCATATAATCCGTCCCACAACGGCTGCGCCAGCCACCCCAGGTTGGCCTTCGTCTGCCAACTGTAGGTAAGCTGGATGTTCAGGTTCATCCAGATGGCAGGCCAAGGAGTATCGTAGTTGGGCCACACTCCCATCAAATCCACAATCGGACATCCAGGACGCGCCGTAGAGGCGAACTTATAGTATTGCGCCCAATAAAAGCTTTCGTATTTCATGTCGGGGAAGGTCAGGAAAGCCGCCCGACTGTAGAAATTGTGCCACCAGTCGCGATGCGTGGAAGTGCGTTTGCTTTCCTTCACATCAAGTTCATTTTGCAGCAATTGCCGAGCTTCATTCAAGGCGGCATCCTTATCCGGTTGTTGTGTCACGGTGGCAAGTATTCGTTGTCGGGATCCCTCGCTTATCTGGTTCCATGCCATCACATAGTATTTCCCGATGTTGGTAAACGTAGTGTCGAGAGCCAAGGGTTGGATGACGAAATGCCAATCACCTTCATCGATACGTTCGGGAGCAGGGTTGGAATGATGTAGGCTGTTGACATAGCCTAAAGGATAATCGTTGTTGATGATACTCCTCGGACTGATGGCCTCTTGGGGTACGAAATCCCAGTCGTAGTCCATTTCTTCGCCCACACAATCCGACTCAAACACGATGACATTACGAGTGGCATGGACGTAAGTTCGAAAATTCATCCGTCCTACCTCCGTAGTGAAATGTCCTGCCGTCTCGGCATCGTAAAGTGACAACCGCATTTCCTCCTCGCTGACCATTCCCTTCGGGGCAATGGTGAAATAGCCGATGGGAAGACGGGCGGAATTGTACAGACTATAAGGTTGGCGAACCTCCGTCACGTCGCTGCGTCCCACATTGATTCGATACACGTTGTCGCGGAGTTTGTAGAGATTCGTTCCGAGTAGTCCATTACCCATGATGGCACCGGCATAATAGCCGGTTGACTGACCAAAGTCACGTTTCGGTTCTGTGGGGTCGGCAGTAATCTTGCTCCAGTACATGTCGTGTTGGGCAAGAAAAGTTTTCCAATCGATGTCGTCGGTCACTGCCTTTTTCATGGGGGAGCCACAACTACCACAAAGCATGGCAACCGATAAAAGCAGTCCCACATACAGATTCATTCGTTTTTTCATA